>NZ_JBRRDW010000013.1:0-102747 GCF_056759895.1 Stenotrophomonas sp. STEN038 | reverse complement strand
GCTGACCTACACGCTGACCACGGTGGTGAGTGATGCACAGACCACCGCACCGGTGGTGCTGAGCGACACCCTGGGTACCGGTCTGGCATTTGCTGCCGTGACCGCGCCGGGGGTGTACAGCGCCGTGACCACGAGCAACCCGCTGAGCTTCACCCTGCCGGCCAACACCGTGCCGGGCACCTATGCAGTGAGCTACACCGCCACGGTGACCGCGGCCGCAACCGGCAGCGTGACCAACGCGGTGCTGGGCAGCGGTACCGACAACCCGAGCTGCGGCACGAGCTGCACGACCACCACCCCGGTGGCGGCACCTGCCGTGACCTACAGCAAGTCGGTGGTGTTGCCTGCGGGCAAGACCGAAGTGTCGGTGGGCGATGTGCTGACCTACACGCTGACCACGGTGGTGAGTGATGCACAGACCACCGCACCGGTGGTGCTGAGCGACACCCTGGGTACCGGTCTGGCATTTGCTGCCGTGACCGCGCCGGGCGTGTACAGCGCTGTGACCACGAGCAACCCGCTGAGCTTCACCCTGCCGGCCAATACCGTGCCGGGCACCTATGCAGTGAGCTACACCGCCACGGTGACCGCGGCCGCAACCGGCAGCGTGACCAACGCGGTGCTGGGCAGCGGTACCGACAATCCGAGCTGTGGCGCGAGCTGCACGACCACCACCCCGGTGGCCAAGCCGCTGTTGACCGTAAGTAAGAGCTCGAACCCGGGGAATGGCAGTACCGTCAGTATTGGCGACACCATCACCTACACGCTCAACGTGGTGGTGGAGAATGCGGCACTGTTCTCCGAGGTGCTGCTGACCGATACACCGGACCAGGCTTTGGCGGTCAGCAATCTGCCGGCCGGCTGCGCACTCAATGCGGGTGTACTGATCTGCCGTCTGCCGGCGGGTACGCCGGTGGGGACGCATGCGTTCAGCTATGACGCCGTGGTGCTGCCGTCGGCCAATGGCAAGGTGAACAACGTGGTCGTGGCCTCGAGCCAGGACCCATTCATGCCGACGCCGGAGTGCGATGTCTGCACGACCGAGCACAACGTCAATGCGCCGTTGATCCGCCTGACCAAGACCGCCGGTAGTTCTGACGTCAGCATCGGTGACCTGGTGCGCTATTCACTCACTGTCGAGAATGTTGGCTCCAGCGATCTGGTTGACGGCATCGTCATCGATACGCCGCCGGCCGGCTTCACCTATGTGGAAGGCTCCGTCGTCGTCGCTGATGGTGACAAGGCCGGGATGGTAACCGGCAGCTCGCCGCTGCGTATTTCCGGGCTGGATGGCGTTCTACGGTAAGGCCAAGCTGCGCGGTCGCTACCTGATCACCGCCCAGGCCGACACCACCGAGCGCGATCTGGACAGGCTGTTCAGCGGTTTCACCCAGGCCGACCCACAGGATGTGTTCCGGCGCTTGGATCCGGACCTGTATTACCCGGTCTATGGTGATGACTCCAGCACCTACCGTGACGTGGACACGATGGGCCGGTTCTACCTGCGCGCGGACTGGGACAAGAGCCAGGCGCTGTGGGGCAACTATTCCACCGGTTTCACCGGCACCGAGTACGCGCAGTACCAGCGCTCGTTGTACGGCGCGGCGCTGAACTGGCGTTCGGAAGGTGCAAATGCCTGGGGTGATGCGCAAACCGAGCTGCGTGCATTTGGTTCGCAGGCCGAGACCGCGCCAGGCCACAACGAGTTCATCGGCACCGGCGGCAGCCTGTATTACCTGCGCCATACCGACCTGATGCCGGGATCGGACGTGGTCACGCTGGAAGTGCGCGACCGCACCACCGGTCGCACCGAGACCCGTGTGGTCCTGCAGCGCGGTACCGACTACGAAATAGATGAACTGCAGGGTCGCATCCTGTTGACCCGTCCGCTGGCGCAGATCAGCCGCGAGAACATCAGCACGCTGACCCGCGATGCGCCCTTGGACGGTTTCGAGCAGCGTCTGCTGGTCGACTACGAATGGGTGCCGACCGGGTTTGACGCCGACGATGTGTCCGCAGGCCTGCGAGCCAAGCATTGGTTCGGCGACCACGTAGGCGTGGGCGCCACCCATGTGCAGGAGCAGCGTGCAGGCGAGGACTACACCTTGACTGGCGGAGACCTGACCTTGCAGGCCGGGCGCGGCACCTTCATCAAGGCCGAGTACACCCGCACCGAGTCCTTCGGTGCGCCGGTATTCTTCTCCGACAACGGCGGCCTGAGTTTCATCCAGAACAACGACACCAGTGCCAACCGCAAAGGCGAGGCGAAGGCGGTCGAGGCGCGGGTCAACTTCAAGGAGTTGGGCTGGAGCGAGCAGGACTGGAGCGCCGCCAGTTGGTGGCGGCAGACCACTGCCGGTTATTCGACCGGGCGATACGACAACGGCCTGCCGGTCACCGAATATGGTGCCGAAGTATTGGGCCAGTTCACTCCGACACTGGGCATGTACGCCCGCTATTCGCGTGCCGAGCGCGGTGCCGAGTCGCTTACCCAGGCCCAGACTACCTTCGATTGGCGGCTCAATGACGACAGTACGCTGAGCGCCGAACTGCGCCGGGTAAACGAGGAACGCATCGGCTACACCGCCGCGGGCATGCTGGGCGCAGTCAAGTACCAGCAGCGTATCAACACCTCCGTCGAGCTGTATGGCCTGGCGCAGGTGACGCTGGACGATGACGGCGGCAAGTACGCTGACAATGACGCGCTTACCGCTGGCGGCAAGTACGTTGCCGGCAACAACTCCTCGGTTGGCGCCGAAGCGACCACCGGCGACCGCGGCAATGCGGTCACCATGAATGCCGAATACCGTCTGCACCCTGAGCATGCCATCTACGGTGCATATACCTATTCCACCGACACCACCGCCTACGACTCGCTGTTCTCCAACAACGCGCAGAATGGCTGGACGCTGGGTCAGCGCTGGCGCCTGTCCAACCAGGTCAACGTCTACAACGAAAGCCAGTTCCTGAAAGAACGCGCGCAATCAGGCATCGCCCACACCTTTGGCATGGATTTCTATCCTGCCCAAGGCTGGAACCTGGGGTTCACCCTTTCCAATGGTGAGCTGACCACCGATGCCGGTGGTGACGTGCAACGTCGTGCGGTCAGCGTATCCGGTGGCCGCACCTCGCAGGACACCGACTGGCAGAGCAAGATCGAATGGCGTCGTGACCGCGGTGCCGAGCAGCGTGACCAATGGGTCAGCAGCAATCGTTTGACCCACAAGATCAACGAGAGCTGGCGTATCGCTGCACGCTTCAACTATGCCGACACCGATGACAGGCTCAATCCGCTGGCTGGTGCCAAGTTCATCGAAGGTAACTTTGGTTTTGCTTACCGGCCTTGGAACAGCGAGCGTTGGGCGTTGTTTGGTCGCTATACCTATCTGTACGACCTGGCTTCGCTGGGCCAGCTTGGCGGCGCAAGCTATGACCAGAAATCGCAGGTGCTTTCCTTCGAAGGCGTGTACAAGCACGACCAGCGTTGGGAATATGCAGCCAAACTGGCACGTCGCGAAGGCAGCGTCCGCTATGGCCGAGGCAGCGGTCAATGGCTGGATGCGGCTACCACCTTTGCCGCAGTGCAGGCGCGTTACGAGCTGGTCTACCAGTGGCACGGCCTGGCTGAATATCGCACGCTGGGAGTTACCGACGGTGGTCGCAAGCAGGGTTGGTTGGTTGGTGTGGATCGCGACATCACCCGCAACTTCCGGGTTGGCGTGGGCTACAACTTCACCGATTTCAGCGACGATCTGACCGACTACGACTACAAGCATCGCGGCTGGTTCCTCAACCTGGTTGGCAAGTACTAAGCGGATTCGGGCAACGGGACGGCAGTGCCGCCCCGTTGCTTTAGCCCCAGTGGTGCGGCGGGCGTGAGTCGTGTACGTCAGGGTGGCCGCCGCCTTGATGGCAACGGAATGGCTACACTGGCCCGGCTAAGTCGCACGGGAACTACCCTTGGTCTCCAGCTGGATCCTGCTCCTGGTCTCACTCTGCTATGCCGCGCTGCTGTTCGGTGTGGCCTGGTGGGGTGATCGTCGCCCGCTGTATCCGGACCGCCCGTGGCTGCGGCCGGTGGTCTACAGCCTGGCGCTGGCGGTCTATTGCTCGTCCTGGACCTTCTACGGTGCGGTCGGCTCGGCGGTGCGCTACGGCATCGGCTATCTGCCTATTTATCTTGGCCCGCTGCTGATGCTGATGTTTGGCTGGCGGATCATCGAGCGGCTGGCGCTGATCGCCCGCAGCGAGAATGTCGTGTCCATCGCCGACTTCATCTCCTCGCGCTTCGGCCGCTCGCGGCGGTTGGCGGCGTTGGTCGCGCTGATCGCGCTGATCGGCGTGGTGCCGTATCTGGCCCTGCAGTACAAAGCCGTGGCGATGAGCCTGCAGGTGCTTACCGGCGATGCTGCCGGCAAGGGCTTGCTGACCGATCCGGCGCTGTACGTGGCGCTGCTGATGGCCTTGTTCGCCATCCTGTTCGGCACCCGCCAGGTCGATGCCACCGAACACCACTACGGCATGATGCTGGCCATCGCCGTGGAATCGATGATCAAGCTGTTGGCGATCGTCGCAGTGGGCATATTTGCCTATGTCTGGCTGAGTGATCGCGGCGAGTCGGTGATGCAGTCGGCACGCACCTTGTTTGAAGGCATGCCGCCGGTGGGTTTCGTCTCGCAGACGCTACTCAGTTTTCTTGCCCTGATCTGCCTGCCGCGGCAGTTCCACGTAGCGGTGGTTGAATGCGGCAATGCCGCCGATGTGCGCAGCGCACGCTGGATGTTCGGCGGCTATCTGGTGCTGATCTCGCTGATGATCGTGCCAATTGCTACTGCCGGTGCGGCGATGTTTGGCACCGGCCTGGCCTCGGACGACACCCTGGTGCTGGCCTTGCCGATGTCTGCCGGCAGTACGACCCTTGCCCTGATTGCCTACATCGGTGGCTTCTCCGCGGCTACCGGCATGGTCATCGTTTCATCTATCGCACTGGCGACGATGATCAGCAACGACCTGGTCATGCCACTGTTGCTGCGTCGCAGTGGCGACCACCGCGAGGCCGCCAATGTGGCTTCGCGCGTGCTATGGATACGGCGCATGGCGATCGTGCTGCTGGCACTGGTCGCCTACGGCTATTACCGCGGCAGCAACGACGACACCATGCTGGCCGCCTACGGCCTGATGGCTTTCGCAGCGGTGGCGCAGTTCGCACCGGGCCTGCTCGGTGGCCTGTACTGGCGGGGGGCCAGCCGTCGTGGTGTCGAAACCGGCATGCTGGCCGGTTTTGTGGTCTGGGCCTACACCTTGCTGGTACCGGCGCTGAGCCATGGCGGCTGGCTGGATGCGAGCCTGCTCACGCAGGGACCGTTCGGCATCGGCTGGCTGCGCCCGCAGCAGCTGTTTGGCCTGACCGGCTGGGATCCGCTGACCCACGGCACCTTCTGGTCGCTGCTGATCAATACCGTGACCATGCTGCTGGTGTCGATGCGCTGGCGTCCTGACGTCGCCGAGCGTCTGCGCGCGGCACCGTTCCTCGATCCTTACGCCAAGCGCCCGGTGGTGGCCGGTGACTGGCCGGCGCACGTAAAGGTACGTGATCTGCTGGCCTTGGCCACCCGCGTCATCGGCGACAACCGTGCGCGACGCTCGTTTGGCGAACAGGCGCAGTTGCTGGAGCGCGAGTTCCAGCCCGCCGCTGCCGCCGACCGCGTCTGGGTGCAGTTCACCGAACGTCTGCTCGCCGCATCCATCGGTGCGGCCTCCGCGCGTCTGCTGCTGACCAGCCTGCTGCGCGGCTCGGGCATGGACCTTGGCGAAGTGGTGGCGGTGCTGGACGAAGCAGGGCAGGAGCTGCGCTTCAATCGTGAGATTCTGTCCACCACGCTGGAGAACATCAGCGCCGGCGTCAGCGTGGTCGATCCGGAAATGCGGCTGACTGCATGGAATCGTCGCTACCAGCAGATGTTCGGTTACCCCGACGGCATGCTTTACGTGGGCCGCCCGGTTGCCGATCTGATCCGCTACAACGCCGAGCGCGGCGAGCTGGGTTCGGGCGATACCGAAGTACAGATCAATCGTCGCATCGGTTATATGCGCGCTGGTTCGCCGCATGTGTTCGAACGTACCGGTGCCGATGGCAAGGTGATCGAGTTGCGTGGTCAGGCCTTGCCCGGTGGCGGCTATGTCACCAGCTACAACGACATCACCGACTTCAAGAACGCCGAGCAGGCGCTGCTGGAAGCCAACGAGACACTGGAGCAGCGTGTAACCGAGCGTTCGCAGGCGGCCGAGGCAGCACAACAATCAAAGACGCGCTTTCTGGCCGCGATCAGTCATGACGTGCTGCAGCCTTTGAATGCAGCGCGCCTGTTTGCATCCGCACTGCGCGACAGCCTGCATGAGACCGACGAGCAGCGGCATCTGGCCGAGCGTGTCGATGCTTCCCTGCGCGCGGCCGAAGAATTGCTGGACGGCCTGTTGGACGTGTCCCGACTGGATGCGGGTGGCCTGCGTCCGACCATCAGCGAGTTCGATGCCAGCGTGCTGGTGCGCGAGCTCGCTGCCCAGTACACGCCGGTCGCCGCCGGTCGTGGCTTGCGCCTGCATGTGTTCGCACGTACCGCGTGGGTGCGCAGCGATCGGCGCCTGCTGCGCCGCGTGCTGCAGAACTTCATGGCCAATGCGCTGCGTTACACGCGCAGCGGCCGCATCGTGTTGGCGCTGCGTGTGCGCGGCGACCAGGTCGAATTGCAGGTGTGGGATACCGGCCCAGGCATTCCCGAGCACCACATGCAGCAGATCTTCAACGAGTTCCATCGCTACCAGCAGCCGTTCGACTGGGGTGAGCAGGGCTTGGGTCTGGGCCTGTCGATCTGCCAACGCATCTCGCGCCTGCTCGATCATGGTTTGAATGCGCGCAGCCAGCCGGGCCACGGCAGCATGTTCTCGATCAGCTTGCCGCGGGTTGAAACACCGGCAGCACCGTTGCCGTCGCCGCGTCAGCAGACCGCTTTCGGTGGTGATGATTCACTGGCCGGCATGCGCGTGTTGTGCGTGGACAACGACCAGGAAATCCTCGACGGCATGCGCGCCCTGCTGGGCCGCTGGAAGGTGGAGGTCATTGCCGCCAGCACGGTGGACATGGCGCTGGAGAAGTTGAGCGAGCAGCCCGATGTGATGCTGGTGGATTACCACCTGCACGACAGGCTCGACGGTCTGGATACTTTGCTCGCGCTGCGCGAAGCTGCGCGCCGTCCTTTGCCAGGTGCCTTGCTGACCGCCGATGGTCGCGATGAGCTGAAGCGCATGGCCCGCGAACGCGGCTACCGCGTGCTGACCAAGCCGGTGAAGCCAGCCTCACTGCGGGCCTTCCTGACCGCGTTGAACGACCCGCGCCGACGCTAGCTGCCAGCACTGTAGTGCCGAGCCATGCTCGGCAGGGGCTTTACCAGCATAAAGTCGCCCTCACCCCAACCCCTCTCCCGCAAACGGGAGAGGGGCTTTGAGCAAGAGCGGGATATGTAGTGCCGAGCCATGCTCGGCAAGGGGCTTTACCAGCAAAAGCTGCCTTCACCCCAACCCCTCTCCCGTAAACGGGAGAGGGGCTTTGAGCAAGGGCGACTGCGGTAGTGCCGAGCCATGCTCGGCAGGGGCTTTACCGGGAATGCTCCAGCGCAGCATGGCTGCGCTCTACAGATGGCGCGCCGGCTTCGCGGCTTACGCCGCTCCCACAACAACGTTTGCGGCGGTCAGGTGCTCGTACAGGATCGCGCAGCCGATGATGATCAGGATCGCACCGCCGACGATCTCTGCACGCTTGCCAACCACCGCACCCAAGGCGCGGCCGAGCATGATGCCGATGGTCACCATGATCATCGTGCACAGGCCGATCACCAACGCCACCACGCCGATATGCACGTCAAGGAAGGCCAGGCCGACACCAATTGCCATCGCATCAATGCTGGTGGCGAAACCGGTGGCGGCAAGTGTCCAGAAACTCTTGTGCTGTTCGCCAGGTTCTTCGCCGTCGTTGTCAGCTTCGGTTTCATCGTCGGGCTTCAGGCCGGCGATGATCATGTGCGCACCGAGCACGCCAAGCAGACCGAACGCAATCCAATGATCGAAGGCCTGCACGTACTGTGATGCGGCGCGACCCAGCAGCCAGCCGATGATCGGCGTGATTGCCTCGATGACACCGAAGATCACACCTGCGCGTAGTGCATCAAGCAGACGTGGCTTGCGCATCGCTGCACCTTTGCCAACCGCCGCGGCGAAGGCGTCGGTGGACATGGCGAAGCCAATCAGAAGAATGGAGATGGGGGACATCAGGATTACCGGGTCGGGCGGACACAAACGGCATGCGTCGCGCCCAACCGTAGTTGCGCACGCATGCCGCTGGTCTCGCCAACCGGGTCTGGCTGCCCACACCACGGCGCAACGGCCGAGTATGTTGATGTGGGCGCTTCCAATACTGGAAGCAGGCTACTCCCCAAGGGAGCGCGGATTGTAGCAGCAAGCCAGCGCCGCCGTTTTGTGGGTCGTTTGTAGGAGCGGCGTAAGCCGCGAAGCCGGTGGATTCCGGGCTAGCGGACACAACGCCATTCAGGAATCTGGCTTTTCTGCGAATGCTTGCAGAGCCACACACTCGCTGTCTGCAGGTTCAGTGGTTTCGCGGCTTACGCCGCTCCTACAAAAGGACCGAGCTGCAGCTGCTCGGGGCTCAGTCTTCTTCCGGCGGCAGCACGATGGCGTCGTCGTCGATGGCCAGCTTGCCGGCCATCAGCACCGCCTGGGTGCGGTTGGTGACGCCGAGCTTGCGCAGAATGGCGGTGACGTGGGCCTTGATGGTGGCCTCGGAAACGCCAAGGTCATAGGCGATCTGCTTGTTCAGGCGGCCCACGCCCAGCATCTGCAGGACGCGGAACTGCTGCGGGGTCAGTTCGCGCAGGCGTTGGCCGACTTCGCGTTCTTCATTCGGGGTCGGCGGCACGTTGTGCGCCTCGGCCGGGGCCCAGCGCTCGCCATCGAGGATGGTGCCCAGCGCATGGCCGATGGTGTCCGAATCGGCGGATTTGGGAATGAAGCCAAATGCGCCATGGTCCAATGCGCGCCGCATCACCGTGGCTTCCTCGCGTGCGGATACCACCACGATGGGCAGCTGCGGATGCAGTGAACGCAGGTGCACCAGCGCGTTGAAACCCTGTGCGCCGGGCATGTTGAGGTCCATCAGTACCAGATCGGCATCGGGGTGTTGTTCGGCCAGTGCGTACAGCGCTTCGACGCTGTCGGCCTCCATCAGCTGCACGCCGGGTATGACGCGTTGCACCGCGCCCTTGAGGGCTTCGCGGAACAGCGGATGGTCATCGGCAATGAGGAGGGTAGGCATATGCGATCCAATGCTGAAGTAAGGGGCGTGACGCCCTTCCGGTGAAACAGGATACCGGTACAGATGCCGATCCACGCCCTCCACATGGATCAACAGCCGGGGCACCGTGGTGCCCCGGGCTTGTAACGCTTAGCGAACCTTGCGCTCTTCCACCAGCGATGCGACCACCGATGGATCAGCCAGCGTGGAGGTGTCGCCGAGCTGGTCCGGGGCGTTTTCGGCGATCTTGCGCAGGATGCGGCGCATGATCTTGCCCGAGCGGGTCTTGGGCAGGCCCGGCGCCCACTGCAGGTGGTCCGGCGCGGCGATCGGGCCGATTTCCTTGCGCACCCATGCCACCAGTTCCTTGAGCAGCTCGTCGGTCTGCGCTTCGCCGGCAATCAGGGTGACGTAGGCATAGATGCCCTGGCCCTTGATCTCATGCGGGAAGCCGACCACGGCCGCTTCGGCCACCTTCGGGTGCGAGACCAGTGCGCTTTCCACCTCGGCCGTGCCGATGCGGTGACCGGACACGTTCATCACGTCATCGACGCGACCGGTGATCCAGTAATAGCCGTCTTCATCGCGACGGCAGCCGTCACCGGTGAAGTAGCTGCCCGGGTAGGTGCGGAAATACGTATCGATGAAACGCTGGTGGTCACCGTAGACGGTACGCATCTGGCCCGGCCAGGAATCGCGGATGATCAGGTTGCCTTCGGTGGCGCCTTCCAGCGGCTCGCCGTCAGCACTGACCAGTGCCGGCTGTACGCCGAAGAACGGCAGCGTTGCCGAGCCCGGCTTGAGGTCGGTTGCGCCCGGCAGCGGCGAAATCAGGATGCCGCCGGTCTCGGTCTGCCACCAGGTGTCCACGATCGGGCAGCGTGCATCGCCAACCACGTCGTAATACCAGCGCCAGGCTTCCGGATTGATCGGCTCACCGACGCTGCCGAGCAGGCGCAGGCTCTTGCGCGAGGTGCGCTTCACCGGCTCCTCGCCGTCGCGCATCAGTGCACGGATGGCGGTGGGCGCGGTGTAGAAGATGGTGACCTGGTGCTTGTCGATCACTTCCCAGAAACGCGAGGTGTTCGGGTAATTCGGCACACCTTCGAACATCACCGAGGTGGCGCCGTTGGCCAGCGGGCCGTAGACGATGTAGCTGTGGCCGGTGACCCAGCCAACGTCGGCGGTGCACCAGTAGATGTCGTCCTCGCGCAGGTCGAACACCGCTTCATGGGTGTAGGCCGCGTACAGCAGGTAACCGCCGGTGGTGTGCAGCACGCCCTTGGGCTTGCCGGTGGAGCCGGAGGTGTAGAGGATGAACAGCGGATCTTCGGCGTTCATGCGCTCGGGTTCGCACTCGGCCGGCTGGGTGTCCACCACATCGTGGAACCAGCGGTCGCGCGGGGCCTGCATGTCGACGGCACCACCGGTGTGGCGAACGACCAGCACGGTCTCCACGGTATTGGTGCCGGGCAGCTTCAGGGCGGCATCGACATTGGCCTTCAGCGGCACCTTCTTGCCACCACGCAGGCCCTCGTCGGCGGTGATGATCAGCTTGCTGGCGCAGTCGCCGACGCGGTCGGCGATGGAGTTTGCGGCAAAGCCACCGAATACCACCGAGTGGATGGCACCGACGCGGGCGCAGGCCAGCATCGCCACTGCGGCGTCGACGATCATGGGCAGGTAGATGGTGACGCGGTCACCCTTCTTGATGCCGAGGCTGCGCAGCGCATTACCCAGGCGGCATACGCGCTGGTGCAGTTCGCGGTAGGTAACCTTTTGCGCGGGGCTGTCCGGGCCATCGGCCTCGAACAGGATGGCGGTCTTGTCACCGCGCGTGGCCAGCTGCCGGTCCAGGCAGTTGACGCTGACGTTGAGTTCGCCGTCCTCGAACCACTTGATGCGGAAATCGTCGAGCTGGTAGCTGACGTTCTTGATCTTGGTCGGCTTCTTGTACCAGTCCAGGCGTTCTGCAGCCTTGGCCCAGAACGCATCGGGGTTTTCGACCGATTCGCGGTACAGCTGCTGGTACGTGTTCTTGTCGATCCGTGCCTTCTCGGCGAACGCGGAATCAACGGGATATACATCAGTCATGGCAACCCTCACCTTTGCACTTGTAACCAATGAATGAGCCCTGTCGTGGGACAGGGCCGGGACACCCCAAGTGTGCCGCATCCACCCCACCTCGCGCTGCATCTTCTGTTAGACGATGGTCGAACAGACGCTTGCTTACGACTAATGGCGAATAGCCGGCCGCTGCCATCGCCGCGCACGCTGGCTGCGACCGTGCAACCGGCGCGGACCGTTCGCCAGCCTGGAGAGAGGCAGTCCCAATGAATCGAAACATCCTGAAAACGGCCCGCCGGCCACTTGCCGCTGCCCTGTTCGTCGCGCTGGTCGCGCCGGGCATGGCCTTCGCCGAGACCGCAAAAGAGAAGGCGCTGGAAGCACGCGTCGCCGACCTTGAGCGCCAGGTGCAGCTGCTGCTGTCCACCCAGCAGCAACAGCAGGGTGCCATCGCCCAGACCCAGAGCGAAGTGGTGCAGGTGCGCACTGCACAGGCCGAGCGTGCTGCTGCACCGGCGGTGCCGGCAGGCAAGCAACCAATTCAGCTGACCACCATCACCCCGGGCGCCGCGCCGGGCACCACCTTCAAGGTCGGTGGCTTCATCAAGGCCGATTTCCTCGCCACGCGTACCGGTGACGGCCAGCTGGCTGACGATGCCACCGGCCGCGCGCTGTATCTGCCGGGCCAGACGCCGGTGCACGGCGCCGGTGGTTCGGGCAAGGCCTCGGACGTGGACTACAACGCGCACGCCAAGTTCTCGCGCTTCAACCTCGGCGTGGATCATGTGGCCGAGAACGGCGACAAGGCCGGCGCGATGGTCGAGATGGATTTCTTCGGCAACTCGCTGGGCAACCAGACCGCGACCAACACCTATGGCGTCACCCTGCGCCACGCCTATATGTACTGGAACAAGTGGTTGGCCGGCCAGACCTGGTCCAACTTCATGGACGCGGCCTCGATCCCGGAAGCGGCTGACTTCGTCGGCCCCACCGATGGCGTGATCTTCGTGCGCCAGGCGCAGATCCGTTACACCAATGGCGGCCTGAGTGTTGCCTTGGAAAACCCGGAAACCACCACGCTTACCGGGGCCTACAACCCGGTCACCGGCAAGTGGAACGTGCCGGCGGTTGCCAACTCCGACCGTGGCTCGATGCCCGACCTGACCGTGCGTTACGGTTGGAAGGGTGACTGGGGTACCTTCGGCGTGGCCGGTCTGGTGCGTCAGCTCAAGCTCGACAACCAGACCACCGGTGCCGATGCCAGCAAGGTCGGCGGTGGCGTCACCCTCGGCGGCAAGTGGCTGATGGGCGATGCCGATACCCTGCATTACCAGCTGACCGGCGGCGAAGGCATTTCACGCTACATCGGCCTGGGTATCACCGCCGACGGTGGCTATGACGCCATCCGCGACGAGATCGACGCGACCGGTGTGGTTGCCGGCTATGTCGGCTGGCGCCATGCCTTCACCCCGAAGCTGCGCACCAACCTGATCTACGCACGCAGCGATTACGACAACAACGCCTCCATCACCGGTGACCTGGTGACCAAGAGCGTGCAGTCGATCCGCGGCAACATCTTCTACACGCCGATGCCCAAGGTCGATGTCGGTGCCGAGTTGATGTACGGCGTGCGCGAGATCGAGAACGGCAAGAAGGGCGATATCAGCCGCGTGCAGTTCACCACCAAGTACAGCTTCTGACCCATCCGGTAGCGGCGCTGCAGTAGCGCCGCTACCGCGTCTGAAAAAGTAGTACGCCCCATCTCCCTACCCCCACGGGGAGCACTCATGTGACCGTCAAGGCATCTCCGCATGCCGTGGCGTTCGTATTCCCAACGCCTGGAGAATTCCGATGAATGCTTCCGTCGATCCCCGTGTAGAGCGGATCGCCTCCAACCCGAAATACCAACGGCTGCGCAGTACGCGCAACAAGCTGGGTTGGTTCCTGACCATCCTGATGCTGCTGGGGTATTACGGCTATATCGGCCTGATCGCCTTCGACAAGGCCTTCCTGGCCACGCCGATCGGCCCCGGCAAGATCACCACCGTCGGCATTCCGATCGCCTTGGGATTGATGGTGTTCACCATCGTCATCACCGGCTTCTACGTGCGCCGTGCCAACAAGGAATTCGACAAGTTGACCGATGAGATCGTGGAGGAAGCACAATGATCCACTCCTTCCTGCGAACCGGCACCCTGCTCGGTCTGCTGATCGCCAGCGGCGCGGCCATGGCTGCAGGTGGCGACATCGGCCAGACCGTACGCCAGCCGACCAACTGGACCGCGATCATCATGTTCGCGACCTTCGTGGTGTTCACCCTTGGCATCACCAAGTGGGCCGCTGGTCGCACCAAGTCCGCTTCCGATTTCTACACCGCCGGTGGCGGCATCACCGGTTTCCAGAACGGTCTGGCAATTGCCGGTGACTACATGTCGGCGGCCTCGTTCCTCGGCATCACCGCCGCGGTGATGACCAATGGTTACGACGGCCTGATCTATGCACTGGGCTTCCTCGTCGGTTGGCCGATCCTGACCTTCCTGATGGCGGAGCGCCTGCGCAACCTCGGCCGCTTCACCTTTGCCGACGTCGCCGGCTACCGCTTCCAGGCCAAACCCATCCGCATGTTCGCGGCATCGGGCACGCTGGTGGTGGTGCTGTTCTACCTGATCGCACAGATGGTCGGCGCCGGTGCGTTGATCAAGCTGCTGTTCGGCCTGGACTACTGGATCGCAGTGGCGCTGGTCGGCGTGTTGATGATGGTCTACGTGCTGTTCGGCGGCATGACTGCAACCACCTGGGTGCAGATCATCAAGGCCTGCCTGTTGCTGTCCGGCGTGACCTTCATGGCCGTGATGGTGATGTGGCACTTCAACTTCAGCTTCGAGGCGTTGTTCACCGAGGCGGTGCGGGTCAAGACCCAGATCGCAGCCAACGGCGGCAAGAGTGCGGAGGAAGCGGCCAGTACCGGCTTGGCGATAATGGGGCCAGGTGGCTTCGTCAAGGATCCGATCTCGGCGATCTCGTTCGGCATGGCACTGATGTTCGGTACCGCCGGCCTGCCGCACATCCTGATGCGCTTCTTCACCGTTCCCGATGCAAAGCAGGCACGCAAGTCGGTGCTGTGGGCAACCACCTGGATCGGCTACTTCTACATCCTGATCTTCATCATCGGCTTCGGTGCGATCGCGCTGGTGCTGACCAACCCGGAGTATGCGGACCCGGTCACCGGCACCATCCAGGGCGGCCCGAACATGGCAGCCGTACTGGTCGGCAAGGCCGTCGGCGGCAATATGTTCATGGGCTTCATCTCGGCCGTGGCCTTCGCCACCATCCTGGCCGTGGTTGCTGGCCTGACGCTGTCCGGTGCATCGGCGGTGTCGCATGACCTGTACGCCACCGTGTTCAAGAAGGGCAACCCGGCACCGGGCTCGGAGCTGCGTGTATCGCGTATCACTACCCTGGCATTGGGTGTGATCGCGGTGCTGTTGGGCATCGTGTTCGAGAAGCAGAACGTGGCCTTCATGGTGTCGCTGGCCTTCGCCATCGCCGCATCGGCCAACTTCCCGGTACTGATCCTGTCGCTGCTGTGGAAGGACTGCACCACCCGCGGTGCGGTGATTGGTGGTTCGCTGGGCCTGGCTTCGTCGCTGATCCTGACCCTGCTGTCGCCGTCGGTATGGGTGGACACGCTGGGCAATGCGGCCGGCAGTGCGCCGTTCCCGTACACCAGCCCGGCGCTGTTCTCGATGACGATTGCCTTCGTCAGCATCTGGTTCTTCTCGATCACCGACAAGAGCAAGAACGCACAGGCCGAACGTGCTGCTTACCCGGCGCAGGAAGTGCGTGCCGAGACCGGCATTGGTGCGAGCAAGGCTTCGTCACACTAAGCATTGGTAACGTTTGAAACAACGGCCAGCCTTGTGCTGGCCGTTGTCGTTTGAGTGGTTGGTATCGGGGTTTTCCCTGATGCGGGGCGGGAAGGTGGCTTCCTAAGATGCGGATGAGGGTCCGCATTGTCAGGTCAGCAGTTCCACTTCCAGTCTTCTGCGAGGAACCGTATGCCGTGGGCGACGCTTCTCCAGCGACAACGATCTGGCCAGCATTCCTTCGATCCTGATCAGTGGCGTGGATGTGGTTACCGGCGGTGCCTCCGCCGCCTGGGGTTCGGGCGCGGTTGCAGGCGTGGTCAACGTGCAGCTGGACAGCCAGCTGGTCGGTACCAGGATCGATGTGCAGGGCGGCGTGTCTTCGCGCTCGGACAACCAGAAGCAATACGTCTCTGCCGCCACCGGTTTTGAGATCGCACAGGGCCGCGGCCACATCGTCATTGGCGGTGAGGCGTTGAACAACGACGGCATCATTCCCAAGTCATCGCGGTCATGGCTGGGCCGCACCGCGCAGCTGTCCAATGGCGATGGCACTTTCACGATGAAAGACAACGTGGGTTATGGCAATGCCGCCATTGGCGGTTTGATCACCACCGGCGTGCTGGCCGGGCAGGCCTTCAATCCGGATGGCAGCCTGCGGCCGTTCCCGGGCTATACCGGCGCGTCGCTGATCCAGGGTGGCGAGAGCCCGAGCAATGACGACATCAGTTCACTGATGACGCCACAGCGCCGCTACAACGTGCTGGGCAGGTTGTCGTGGAATCTCACCGACAACACCAGCCTGACCATGGACGTGCGCCACTCGCGCAGCTGGAACCGCTTCCCGTGGTTTGGCGACCACAACCGTGGCACCGGCCTGAAGATCGGCGTCGACAACGCTTTCCTGCCGACTGCCGTGCGCGATGCGTTGGTCGCCGCAGGCGAAACCAGCTTTGGCTTGGGCCGCTTCAACAGCGATTTTGCCTTTCCCGATATCGACTACGACCGCCGCACCACCCAGTTCACCGCGGCGCTGGATGGCGTGGTCGGCGACAACTGGCGCTGGAGTGGCTATTACAGCCACGGCGACAACCAGTCCGATCTGGCCGCGCCGGGTTTCCTGCTGACCAGCAACTACCGCGACGCGGTGGATGCGGTGATCGACCCGGTCAGCGGCAAGCCGGTATGCCGGGTGACGCTGACCAACCCCAACTCCGGCTGCGTGCCGATCAACCTGATCGGCCATGGCGCGCCATCGGCAGAAGCGGCGGCCTATGTAACCGGCACGCCCAAGCGCATGACCAATACCAAGCTCGATGCAGCCGGGCTGGACCTGCGTGGCGAGCCGTTCTCGTTGCCGGCCGGCGAAGTCTCGGTGGCGATGGGGCTGGAAGCGCGCAAGGAACAGATCGACCAGAAGGTGGGTGCGCAGGACCTGACCAAATCGTTCAGTACCTGGAGCTCCTCGCCGATGGCCGGCAGTTTCCAGGTCCGCGAAGCCTTCGCCGAAGTGGCCGCACCGCTGCTGCGCGACATGCCGGTGCTGCGTGACCTGCAGGTCAATGCGGCGGCGCGCTTCAGCGACTACAACAGCTCCGGTGCGATCTGGTCGTGGAAGTACGGCATGACCAACGAGTTCTTCGATGGCTTCCGTGGCCGCTTCACCCGCTCGCGCGATATCCGCTCGGCCAACCTGTCGGAGATGTACACCACCAGCACTACCGGCTGGTCGACCATCAGCGATCCACTGACCGGCACCTCGATCAGCGCGCTGGTGATTGGCGGTGGCAATCCGCTGCTGGATCCGGAGAAGGCCGACACCTTGACCGCCGGCTTCACCTGGGCGCCGGCCAGCGTGCCGGGGCTGATCATGTCGGTGGATTACTTCGACATCGAGATCAAGGACGTGATCACCCAGGTGTCGGCGCAGGAAACCGTACTGCGCTGCATCGCCGGCAACCAGGCCATGTGTGGGCGCATCCAGCGCGATGGCAATGGCGAGATCGAGCGTATCAACTCCAACTACGTCAATCTGGCCGAGTACCGCACCAATGGTGTCGACCTGGACCTGCTCTACAACCTGCCGGCGGCGAAGTTGTTCCCGGCGATGTCGGGCAATTTCCACACCCGCGTGCTGGCGACCTGGACCGACAACCTCACCACCTTCGACGGCAAGAACACCTTCGAGTACGTGACCTCGCAGGGCCTGACCGGCGGCTCCGGTGTGCCACGCTGGCGTGCGAACGCGACCTTCGGCTGGCGCGGTGACCGCTACGGTGCGCAGGCGCGCGCACGCTACATTTCCAGTGGCGTCTACAACAACCAGCTGGTGCTGACCAATGGCAACATCCCGTCCTATGTGTACTGGGACCTGGGTGGCAAGGCGCGCTTCGCGCTGGCGGGCGACAACGAGGTCGAGGTCTACGCCGACATCAGCAACCTGTTCGACAAGAAGTCACCTTTGGGTGCGGTCGGCTCACCCTATTACGATGTGGTGGGTCGTTACTTCACGCTTGGCGCGCGCATGCGTTTCTAGCGATGATGACTGCCGCCCAGTGATGGGCGGCAGTGTTCCGTTTGCAGAGGACTCCATATGTACCAGCATCACCTCCGTCGCTTCCCGTCGCGTCCACGCCTGCGCGCGCTGTTCGTGGCACCGCTGTTGGCCTGCATGCTGCTGCCGGCAATGGCCGCCACCCGACCTGCATCCAGCCAGGGCCTGCAGGTCGAGGCACAACGGCTTGCCGCACAACTGCCTGGCCAGCTGGGTGCTGCCATCGTCCATCTGGAAAGCGGCCGCAGCGTCTATCTCGATGCCGATCGCGCCTTCCCGATGGCCAGCACGATGAAAGTGCCGGTGGCCGTGCACATCCTCAAGCTGGTGGACGAGGGCAAGCTCACGCTGCAGCAGCAGGTGACGCTGGATGCGGAGGATGTCTATCCGGAAATGGGCGGTCCGATGGACCTGCACCTGAGCGCCGGGTCGGCCATCACCGTGCGCGACCTGCTGCATATGATGATCACGGTCAGCGACAACAACGCCACCGACATCCTGATCCGTCTTGGCGGCGGGACCACGGCGGTGAACGCACGCATGCAGGCGTTGGGCATCAGTGGTATGCGCGTGGATCGCTACATCTGGGAACTGCTGGCCAACTACCGCGGCAATGACGCCTCGCAGGCCAAACCAATGGGGCCGGCGGCCTATGCCGAACTGTCGCGCACTGAACGCAGCGAGGAGCTGCGTCGTGGCCACACCAATGCCTGGAATGAAGATCCGCGCGACACCAGCAGCGCCCGTGCGATGGCGACTCTGTTGCAGAAAGTCTGGCGTGGCGACGTTCTGCAGCCAAGCTCAACCAAGCTGCTGCAGGACATCATGCTCGACACCCGCACCGGCAGCGGCCGCCTGCGCGGCATGTTGCCGAAGGAAACCCCGGTGGCGCACAAGACCGGCACGGTGGGGGATGTGATCAACGATGTTGGCGTGATCACCCTGCCGGGCGGACGCGGCCATGCCATCGTCGCCGTATTCGTGCAGTCACGCGCCAGCAGCGAGGATCGCGACGCGGCCATCGCGCAGCTTGCGCGTGCCGCGCATGACTACTTCCTGTTCGTGCCTTGAGTGGTCTTCGTCTGCTTAGCCGGTGACGCTGAGCAGGCGCACCAGCTGCGCACGATGGCCAACGTCGAGCTTGCGGTAGATAGCGCTGATCTGGCTCTCGATGGTCTTGCGAGAGCGCCGCAGGTGATTGGCGATCTCGTCATTGCGCATGCCGTTGAGCACCAGTTCGGCGACGCGGGTCTCGGTGGGCGAGAGCCTGGACCACATCGGTCGGGTGACCACAGCAGGTGCGGCCGTCACTGATTGCAATGGCGTCAGGCGCAGCAGATACATCGGATAGAGCCCGTCTGCCTGCAAGCGACCCTGCAGGCCGATCCGCAACTGTGCAGCGGGCAGGTCCAGCACTTCCCGTGGAAGCCCAGCGTCGCCGAGCTGGCTCTCTTGGCGCAGCCAGCCGCGCAGTGCCGAAGCGACGGTGTCGGGGAAGCGCACGCGCTTGCCGGTTTCGTCCAGCCAGCCCGCGCATAGCAGCTGCGCCGCAGGCGACTGGCTGATCAGGTGCAGCTCATGGTCGAGGATGATGTCGGCCTGGCTCTGTCGGTCGAGCAGTGCCTGATAGATGCTGCGCCGTTCAAGCCGCATCGAACGCACGCGCTGCAGACCAGCTTCCATCAGCTGATGCAGTTCACCGAGGAACTGCTGGTGGGCGTCGGTGATCTGCTCCTGGCCGGCCTGCATGCGGATGCTCAACACCGCGTCCAGTCCTTCACCGCGCCAGAATGCCATGTGGATGAATTCGTTCCAGCCGGGCGCCGGATTCTGTGCGCGTAGCCGCAGCCGGGCCTGTGTGTCGGTGGAGGCGATCTGCGACAGCGTGTACCAGTCGATGCGCGGATTGCGCTGCAGATAGGGAGCGGCTACGTCGAGGCTGCGTAGCGGGCGCGCATCACCGGCTGCGCTGGCACCAAGGAAATGCAGGCTGCGCTGTGGTTGGTAGGTACCGTTGATGTCGTACATCAAGGTGCACGAATGGCAAGGCAGGTGTTGGACGACCAGATCCACGCAGGCACGCCACAGCGAATGCAGGTCCAGTGCCTGCAGCAGGCCACGCTTGGCCTGCACGGGGCAGGCATCGGGGTTTGCTGCAATGTCGTGTTCGCGTCCCAGCATGGTGCGGCGTATCTCCGGGCAATAAAGCGCAGCAACCGTGGTCGCTGTGATCCCCCTCACTTTCTGCCGCAGCGTTTCCGGCGGGGCATGGACCCTTCTAGCACCCGCTCCCGCGCGCAGGCAAGCGCGGCCCGCGGGGGAGCGCAGGACAGAGTGGCAAGTGATGTTGGTCCGGAGCGAAGGTGAGCGCATCGCGCCAGCCCGGCGGTAGTTGCAATGCACGGCCCATCTGGCCGCAGCCAGAGCAGGCCGATGCACAGGCGGCGATACCGGATTAAGCGGTGCTTGCCAGGCTGGCGTCGGTGGGCTCGGTCATGCCAAAGCTGTCATCCAGGGCACGGTACTCGCTGGGGGTCATGCCGACGGTAGCCTTGAACTGGCGGGCAAACGCGCTCTGGTCGTTGAATCCACAGCGCTGACCGATGCGGGCAATGCTGCCATCGCCACGCAGCAGGCGCATCGCCATCTCGATGCGCAGCTTGATGATGTATTGCTGTGGGGTCAGCTGGAACACGTGGCGGAAATGCCGTTCCAACTGGGCCAGCGACATGCCGGCCAGCTCGGCCAACTGCGGCGTGCGCAGGTTGGCCTCGAAGTTCAGCTGCATGTAAGCCACCAGTTTGTCGAGCTGGGCAAAGGCCGAATGGCGGCTGTTGGGTTTGCCGAGATCGCGCGAGACGCCCATCAGGCCGCTGATCGCCCCATTGCTGTACATGGGCCGCTTGAGGGTAAGGCACCAGCCCGGCCGCCGGTTCGGATACAGGTGAACTTCCAGCCGGTCAGCGATCGGGTCGCCGTTCAGGACCTGCTGGTCCTGCAACAGGTAACGATTGCCAAGCGGCGACGGAAATACCTCAAGCGGCGAGCGCCCGATCACTTCGCCACGCTTCTTTTTGCCAAGACGCTGCACCAGGGTGAGGTTGCAATGGGTATAGCGTCCCTGCCGGTCCTTGACGAAGAACACGGTATCGGGGAGAGCGTCGAACAGGTGCTGTACGTCGCTGGAGGAATGTTGTGCGTCCAAGGGCATCGTCATCGCGGTGGCGGCCTTCAAGGTGGCGTGCGGCCGATCCTAGCGCATGCCGGGAGCCGCTGTCGCAGCGTTTCCGGGCTTGTGCCGAATTCCGCATGAGCGCGCTGATTCGCCTGCTATTCGGGCTTTTGCTGCGATGGGAGCATGCTCACATGCACCGTATCGACATCATTGATTCGCATACCGCAGGCGAACCCACCCGGGTTGTGCTGGGCGGATTCCCCGACCTCGGCGGCGGCAGCCTGCGCCAGCGGCGCGAACTGCTGGCCCGTGAATTCGACCATTGGCGGGCGGCACTGGCCTGTGAGCCACGTGGCTCGGACACCATGGTCGGGGCGCTGCTGCTACCGCCCGAAGACGCATCGGCCTGCACCGGGGTGGTCTTCTTCAACAACGTGGGCTACCTGGGCATGTGCGGGCACGGCACCATCGGCGTGGTCCGCACCCTGGCCGAGCTCGGCCGCATTGGCCCGGGCACGCATCGGATTGAAACACCGGTCGGTATGGTGGGAGTGGAGCTGTTCAGCGATGGCCGAGTGGCGGTGGACAACGTCGAGAGTCGCCGTTACCTGCATGACGTGGTGGTCGATGTACCAGGCCATGGCAGCGTACGCGGCGACGTGGCCTGGGGTGGCAACTGGTTCTTCATCACCGCGCAGAGTCCGTGCGAACTGAGCCTGGCAAACCAGCGCGAGCTGACCGCCTATACCGAAGCCATCCGGCTTGCGCTGGAGCAGGCCGGGATCAGCGGCAGCGATGGGGTCATCGACCATATCGAGGTCAACGCCGCCGCACCCGATTGCAGTGGGCAGATGCGCAATTTCGTGTTGTGCCCGGGGCTGGCCTACGACCGCTCGCCGTGCGGCACCGGAACCAGCGCCAAGCTCGCCTGCCTGGCGGCTGACGGCAAGCTGGCCGAGGGCGAGAGCTGGCTGCAGCAAGGCATCCTCGGCAGCGTGTTTGAAGGCTCCTACCGGCGTGGTGTAGACGGCATCCTGCCGCGCATCAGCGGCCAGGCGTGGATCACCGCACGCGCCACCATGCTGATCGATCCGGCTGATCCGTTCGCCTGGGGCATAGGCAGCGCGCAGGCATGAGCAGTAGCAGTCAGCATGACCTGATCATTGTCGGCGCCGGCATTGTCGGAGCCGCCTGCGCGGAGGCGGCAGTGGCTGCTGGCCTGCACGTGGCGGTGGTGGAATCAGGGGTGATCGGTGGCGGTGCCAGTGCGGCGGCGATGGGACATCTGGTGGCGATGGATGGCGATCCGCACGAACTGGCGTTGTGCACCTACTCGCTGGCGCAGTGGCAACGCTGGGCTGCTTGGCCGCAGGCCGAGTACCAGCGCTGCGGCACGCTATGGGTGGCACGCAGCGACGAGGAATTGAAAAGTGTCGCTGCACGCGTCGATGCGCTGGCGGCAGCCGGGGTTGGCGCGCAGGCGGTGGACGCGCGTGCGTTGTACGAACTTGAGCCGAAGCTGGCTACCGGCATGTGTGGCGGGATGCGGGTTGGCGGCGATGCGGTGGTCTATCCACCACGCATCGCCTGGCGGCTGATCGCCGATGCCTGCCGTGATGGTGCGCAGCTGTTCGGTGGTGTGCGCGCCAGCCGTCTGGTCGAGCGTGGCGTGCTGTTGGCCGATGGCCGTGTCCTGCATGGGAAAGTGCTGGTCGCCACCGGCACTGCGTTGCCCGAGCTCCTGCCGGAGTTGCTGATGCGCGCGCGCAAGGGCCAGCTGGTCATTACCGACCGCTACCGGCCGATGCTGCGCCATCAGCTGATCGAGATGGGCTATGCCGCGGCGGCGCATGGTGGAGACGCTGCCAGCGTGTCCTTCAACGTGCAGCCACGCCCGAACGGACAACTGTTGATCGGTTCCTCGCGCGAATACGACGCGACCAGCAGCGATGTGTCGCCGCTGCTGCTGCAGCGGATGCTGCAGCGTGCATTCGAATTCGTTCCCGCATTGCAGGGCCTGCAAGCGCTGCGCAGCTGGTGTGGATTCCGCCCGGCAACGCCGGATGGGCTGCCCTATCTGGGTGCGGTACCCGGCCGTGATGGCGTCTGGGTTGCGGCAGGCCATGAAGGGCTGGGGATTACCGCTGCGCCTGGCAGTGCGCGCTTGGTGATTGACGCTTTGCTTGGGAACTCGCCGGCGCTGGCGTTGACGCCATATCTGCCGGATCGGGCATCGCAGGTGATGCGATGAGCCACGTGGTGTTGAGCGTGGATGGCATGCGCGTGGAAGTCGCCGATGGTGCCACCGTCGCGGCTGCAATTGCCCAGGTCCGCAATCGCTTTCGGCTCTCGCCCAGTGGCCAGCCGCGGGCGCCGCTATGTGGCATGGGCGTGTGCTTCGAGTGCCGGGTAAGCATCGGCGCCGAAGAACAGGTTCGTGCCTGCATGGTGTTGGCACGGCCGGGTATGCGCGTGGAGACGCAACGATGAAGCGTCTGGATTTCGACCTGTTGGTGGTTGGCGCGGGCCCGGCTGGCTTGGCCGCGGCGCATGCGGGTGCGCGGCGCGGCGCCAAGGTTGGGCTGGTGGATGCCCAGCCGCGCGCAGGAGGCCAGGTCTGGCGGCATGATCTGCGTTTTGGTGTGCCGGCAAGGGCGCGCACGCAGATCGATGGCCTGCAGGCTGCGGGTATCGAATGGCTGCCTGGGCATGAGGTGGCGATGGCCGAGGAGCATTGCCTGATCGCAGCACATGCCGACGCGGCGGTCGCCCTGCACTGGCGCAAGCTGGTGATCGCCACTGGTGCACGCGAGCTGCTGTTGCCGTTCCCGGGTTGGACCTTGCCCGGCGTCAGCGGTGCCGGCGGTCTGCAGGCCCTGGCGAAGCAGGGCTGGCCGGTGGCCGGCAGGCGGGTGGTGGTGGCGGGCAGTGGACCGTTGCTGCTGGCTGCCGCGGCAACGCTGAAGCGCCACGGTGCCGAGCTGGTCGGCATCCATGAACAGGTGGACGCCGCGCAGCTGCGTGGGTTTGCCCGCCAGCTGTGGCGCTGGCCACGCAAGCTCGCTCAAGCCGCCCTGCTGCGTGCAGGTCTGGCGGGTGTGCCGTGGCACAAGCGCAGCATCGTGCGTGCCGCGCACGGCGTTGGTGCGTTGTCCGCAGTCGACGTGGAGTTTGCCGATGGCCGTTGCGAACGGGTCGACTGTGATCTGTTGGCGGTGGGCTGGGGACTGGTACCCAATATCGAACTGGCGCGCATGCTTGGCTGCGAGCTGGACGCGTCATATACCCATCCCGTGCTGCGGGTGGATCAACGCCTGCGCAGCAGCCACGCCGACATCCATGCCGCCGGTGAGGTGATAGGTGTCGGTGGCCGCGATTGCGCGCACCTTGAAGGGGCGATGGCGGCCTGCTTTGCACTGGGCGATGAGCGCGCCGGCGAAGCGTTGCGGGTGCGTCGTGAGCACGAACGCGCATACGCGCGCCTGTTGCAACGCCATTTCGTCACCGACGCCAGGGTCCATGCACTGGCAGCGGACGACACCCTGGTATGCCGCTGCGAGGACGTTCCATTGTCGGCGATACGCGAACACCGCGATCCGCGCCAGTTGCGGCTGGTTACCCGCTGCGGCATGGGCGCCTGCCAGGGCCGGGTCTGCGGCGCCGCGCTGCGCGAGCTGCAACTGGCTACACCCAACACTTCCCCCACGGCCGTGCGGCCACCGTTGACCCCGGTCACGTTGGCGGCATTGGCGGATGTTTCCTTCGACGAAAACGGAACAGGTACTTCTTGATGAGCAATGCAGAATTCTGGCGCGGCGTATTGCCGGCCATCACCACCCCTTTCACCACCGCTGGTGATGTCGACCACGTCTTCCTGGCCGAGCATGCGCGGCAACTGGTCGATGCCGGTTGCAGCGGTCTGGTGCCGCTGGGCTCGCTGGGCGAGAGCGCAACGCTGAGCTTCGATGAGAAGGTCGCCATCGTGCGCACCCTGGTCGAGGCGGTGGGCGCACGGGTGCCGGTCGTTGCCGGCATCGCCGCGCTATCCACGCAGGAAGCCATCGCGCTGGCGGCGGCAGTCAAGCAGGTGGGCGCCCGCGGCCTGATGGTGCTGCCGCCTTATGTGTACTCCAGCGATCGCCGCGAGATGGGCGACTACATCCGCGCCGTCATCGCCTCCACCGACCTGCCGGTACTGCTGTACAACAATCCGATCGCCTACAAGACCGACTTCAGCCCGGAGCAGATCGCCGAGTTCGCCGCTGAGTTCCCGCAGGTGCAGGCGATCAAGGAATCCTCGGGCGATGTACGTCGGCTGGCTGCGATCAAGGCCTTGCTTGGCGAACGTCTGGTGCTGCTGGTGGGTGTGGATGACCTGATCGTGGAAGGCATCGCGATGGGCGCCGAGGGCTGGATTGCCGGTACCGTCAATGCCTTCCCGGCCGAAGCCGTGCAGCTGTTCGAGCAGGCACGCGACGGTGGCTATGCGGCTGCGCGCGAGCTGTATGAGTGGTCGTTGCCATTGCTGCGCATGGACACCGTGCCCAAGTTCGTGCAGCTGATCAAACTGATGCAGGAGCGTGTCGGTCTGGGCAGCGAGCGCGTGCGCGCGCCGCGACTGGTGGTGGAAGGTGCCGAACGCGTGCAGGCGCTGGCGCTGATCGACCACGCCATCGCCACCCGCAAGCGCTGAGGTGGATATGGTCGCGCCGCTACTTATCGCAGGCCAATGGCGTGCCGCAGACAATTGCACGGGCAGCTTCCGCGCAATCGATCCCTCCTCCGGGCAGGCCATTGGCGTTGAATTTCCGCGCAGCGGCGCGGCCGATGTGGAACAGGCGCTGGCTGCTGCCAGCGCCGCTGCACCATTGTTGGCGGCGGTTGAGCCGTCACGCATTGCTGCGTTCCTTGAAGGCTATGCGGCCGCGTTGGAGGCCGATGTAGAAGCGCTGGTGGCGCTGGCCCATGCCGAGACTGGCTTGCCGGCAGCCACCCGCCTGCGCGGCAACGAACTGCCGCGTACCTGCAACCAGCTGCGTCTGGCCGCACAGGCGGCACGCAGCGCCAGTTGGACCCGCCCGATAGTCGACACTGCCGCAGGTCTGCGTTCCTGTCATGCCCCGCTGGGCAAGCCGGTACTGGTATTCGGGCCGAACAATTTCCCGTTCGCCTTCAATGCGGTTTCGGGTGGCGACTTCGCTGCCGCCATCGCTGCGCGCAACCCGGTGATCGCCAAGGCACACCCGTCGCACCCGGGCACCAGCCAGCGCCTGGCCGAACACGCGCAGCGCGCCGCCGAAGCCGTCGGTTTGCCGGCTGCAACGGTGCAACTGCTGTACGACATGGCAGCGCCATTGGGGCTGACGATGGCCGCAGACTCGCGTCTAGGGGCGATTGCCTTTACCGGCAGCCGAGCTGGCGGGTTGGCCTTGAAGCAGTCCGCCGATGCCGCGGGAACGCCGTTCTTCGGTGAGTTGTCCAGCCTCAATCCGGTGTTCCTGCTGCCGGGGGCATTGGCCGAACGTGGCGCGGCGCTGGCGGACGAGTTCAGCGGCTCCTGCCTGCTCGGCAGTGGCCAGTTCTGCACCAACCCGGGCTTGGTGATCGTGCCGCGTGGCGTAGCCGGTGATGGGTTCGTCGAACAGGTGTGTCGCCGTTTTGTCGAAACCACGCCGCAGCTGCTGCTTTCTCCGGCGGTGCTGGCATCGCTGCGCCATTCGATCACCGCCCTGCGCGATGCAGGCGCTCGCCTGCTGTGTGGCGGTGCGCCGGGCAGTGTGGGTGTCACCCATGCGCCGACCCTGTTCGAAGTCGACGCCGGGGCATTCCTGGCTGCGCCATCGGGCTTCCAGGTCGAGGCCTTCGGCCCCAGCAGTCTGCTGCTGCGGGTAGATGATGTGGCGCAGATGCAGGCGATCGCCGCAAGCCTGGAAGGCCAGCTCACCGGCACCCTGTACCGCGCCAACGACGGCAGCGATGATGCGGCATGGCAGTCAGTGGCTGAGCTATTGCGACCGCGGGTGGGACGGCTGATCTGCAACCGCATGCCGACCGGCGTGCTGGTCAGCCCAGCGCAGCAGCACGGTGGGCCGTTTCCTGCATCCACCCAGCCCGCTTTCACCGCGGTGGGCCTGCCGGCGGCAATCCTGCGCTTCAGCGCCCTGCAGGCATACGACAATGTGCCCGATGCGTTGCTCCCGACCGAGCTGCGCGACCGCAACCCCGGTGGCTTGCTGCGTTGGATCGACCAGCGTTGGACCACCGACGACATTGGAGCCTCGCGATGAACGCACAGATCGGACATCTCACCCTCGAACAGGCACGCGCCCAGCTGGTGCCGTGGCCGCACCGCGCGCCGGCCATCAGTGCCGAGGAGCGCGCACAGCGCCTGCAGCGTGCACGCACGCTGATGCGCGAGCAGGGCGTGGATGCGCTGCTGGTCAGCGCCGGCAGCTCGCTGCGCTGGTTCTGCGGCGTGCCGTGGGGTGGCACGGAGCGGTTGGTGGCGCTGTTGTTGACGCTGGAGGGCGAGCCGTTGCTGATCTGCCCCGCGTTCGAGGAAGGTTCGTTGGATGCGGTGCTGCGCATCGCGGTTGGCAAGCGGCTGTGGGAAGAGCACGAAGATCCACATGCGGTGGTGGCCGCGGCCATGGCAGAGCGCGGCGCACGGACACTGGCACTGGACCCGGAGGCACCGTTCCGCATCCAGGTCGGCTTGGCTGCACATCTGGGTGCGGCGTCCATCCACTCGGCGGCAACCATCATCGATGGCTGCCGCATGTGCAAGTCGCCGGCCGAGCTCGCCTTGATGCAGCAGGCCTGCGACATGACCCTGTTCGTGCAGCAGTTGGCGGCCGGCATCGCCCATGAAGGCATCGGCACCGACACTCTGGTGCGCTTCATCGATGAGGCGCACCGCGCCTTGGGTGCCGATGGCGGTTCCACCTTCTGCATCGTGCAGTTCGGCCATGCGACGGCCTTCCCGCACGGCATTCCCGGCGTGCAGCACCTGCGTCGCGGTGAGCTGGTGCTGATCGATACCGGCTGTGCGGTGCAGGGCTACAACTCGGATATCACCCGCACCTGGATCTTCGGTGAGCCCGATGCCGAGCAGTTGCGGATCTGGAACCTGGAGCGTGCGGCGCAGCAGGCCGCGTTCGATGCGGTACGTCCGGGCGTGCCCTGCGAGGTGGTTGATCAGGCCGCGCGCACGGTGTTGGAGGCGGCCGGTCTCGGCCCGGACTACAGGCTGCCGGGGCTGCCACACCGCACCGGCCACGGTTGCGGTCTCGCCATCCATGAAGCGCCGTATCTGGTGCGCGGCAATGCGTTGCCGCTGGCGCCGGGCATGTGTTGCAGCAACGAACCGATGATCGTGGTGCCAGGCAGCTTCGGCGTGCGTCTGGAAGATCACTTCTACGTGACCGCCGAGGGCGCGCGCTGGTTCACTCCGCCATCGCCGGCCATCGACCGGCCATTTGCCTGACCTTTGAACGCAAGGAGACACGCTGCATGCTTCGATCCGGGAGAATCCACCATCACGCCCGTTTGCTGGTGCTTGGCGTGATCTGCGCCGCTTCACCGTTGCTGGCACAGGCGACCGCGCCACCGGCCCCGGACGAGGCCGCCTTCAGCCGTTCGCTGCAGCTGCGCGAGCAGTGGATGTACCTGACCCAGGGCCTGGCCGGGCCTGCGACCTGGACGGATGCGCAGCGCTATCGCTACCGGCGTACCGTGCCGGGCGGCTTCGAGTTCGTGAGCCGCAGCATGGGTCAGGCGCAGGCCGAGCCGGCCTTCGATCAAACGCGTTTGGCGACGGCACTGTCGCCGCTGCTGGGGCGCAGCGTGGATGGTCGTCGCCTGCCGTTCTCCGATTACACGCTGGAAGACGATGGCCGCGCCTTGCGTGCCTGGGTGGATGGCGGCTGGATGCGTTGCGAGCTGGCAGAGGCCCATCGCTGTGCGCGCTGGAGCGAGCCCGGACCGAGTCCGCGCCCGCGTGGCTGGGGCGTGGTGCGAGACCTGTCGGTGGCTGCCGACGATACGCCGCAACGTTCGCCGGATGGACGCCATGAGGCGCAGGTGCGCGATGCCAGCGTGATCGTGCGCAATCTCGCTGATGGCAGTGTGCGGGTGTTGGCGCGCGACGGCACGGCCACCGATTTCTATGATCCGGAAAGCATCATCTGGTCACCGGATTCCTCGCGTTTCATGCTGTTGCGGGTCACGCCCGGCTACCCGCGGCAGGTAACGCGGGTGGAAACCGCGCCGCGTGACCAGCTGCAGCCGCGGGTACGCACCCAGTTGTATCCAAAGGCCGGCGATCCGGTCGATATCGATCGCCCGGTGATCTTCGAAGTGGACAGTGGCAGGCGCATCGAGGTGCCGACGACGCTGTTCGCCAATGCCTACGAGATCACCACGCCACAGTTCCGCGCCGATGGCAGGACCCTGGTGTTCCGCTATACGGCGCGTGGCCATCAACAGGTGCGCCTGATCGAAGTGGATGCGCATAGCGGCAAGTCGCGCAGCGTGGTTGAGGAGAACAGCAAGACGTTCGTCAACAGCTGGTGGTACCGCGCCGAGTTCCATGATGTCGGCAAGCGTGGCGAGCAGATCGTGTGGATGTCCGAGCGCGATGGCTGGAACCACCTGTACATGGTGAACGGCCGTAGTGGCCGCCTGCAGCAGTTGACCCGCGGCCCGTGGGTGGTGCGGCAGATCATCAAGGTCGATGACGCGCGCCGGCAGATCTGGTTTGCCGCCAACGGTCGTGAGCCGGGCGACCCGTATATGCAGCACTTCTATCGTATCGACTTTGACGGCCGCAACCTGCAGCACATGACGCCGGGCGATGGCTGGCATGAGATCAGTCTGTCACCGGACAACAACCATTACGTCGATACCTGGTCGCGGCTGGATCAGCCCAACATCAGCGAGCTGCGCGATGCGCGCGACGGTAAGCTGTTGCAGACCATCGAACGTGGCGATGCCAGCGCGCTGTTCGCCGCCGGCTACCGCGCACCGGAAACCTTCTCTGCACCCGGCCGCGACGGCAGTACGCCGATCTGGGGGCTGGTGGTACGCCCAAGCAACTACGACCCCGCACTGCGCTATCCGGTGATCGAGAGCATTTACGCCGGCCCGCATGATGCTTCGGTGCAGAAAAAATTCTGGCCGTTCGACTCGCAGTCCAGCAACGAGCGGTTGATCGGCCTGCAGGCGTTGGCGGACCTGGGCTTCATCGTGGTCGAGATCGATGGCATGGGTACGATGAACCGCTCCAAGGCCTTCCACGATGTAGCCTGGAAGAACCTTGGCGATGCCGGCTTCCCCGATCGCATCGCCTGGCACAAGGCGATGGCGGCGCGTGATGCGTCCTATGACATCAGTGCCGGCGTCGGTATCTACGGCGCCTCGGCGGGCGGCCAGAACGCGCTCAACGCGCTGCAGTTCCATCCGCAGTTCTACAAGGTGGCGGTGGCCTACAACGGCTGCTATGACAACCGCATGGACAAGCTCAGCTGGAACGAGCAGTGGCTGGGCTGGCCGGTGGACGCCAGCTACAGCCGCGCGTCGGGCGTGGACAATGCGTCGCTGTTGCAGGGCAAGCTGCTGTTGATCGTCGGTGAGCAGGACGAGAACGTTGATCCCGCCTCGACCTATCAGGTGGCTGACGCGCTGATCCGTGCCGGCAAGGATTTCGACCTGCTTGCGGTGCCGGGCACCGGTCACGGCGTGGGCCGTTCGCAGGAGCCGGTGGATTACATCCAGCGCCGCAAGTTCGATTTCTTCGTGCGCCACCTGCGCGGTCTGGCGACGCCGGATTGGAATCAGAAAGCTTCGCCATAGGCGATGCGTCGGTTGAGATGGACCGTGTCTGTCTCATCGTGCCTTGCTTGCGCTTCGCGTCCCTCTCCCCAACCCTCGCCCCGCGCCCCGGCCCTTGCGCAAGCGCAAGCGCAAGGTCGTTCAAGGTGCTACGAACCTTCGGTTCGTCAGCCGGCCCCTTTCACCGCGCAAGGGGAGAGGGCCTAGAACCGCAGACGCACGCATTGCTGGAACTCGCAATGCACCAAGCCCCTCTGCCCTTGCGGGGGAGGGGCTGGGGAGAGGGTGGCGCGAAGCGCGCATACGCAGCCAGCAAAGCGAACGACCACCTGCATGGCGATATCGGAACAGGAACCATCAGTCTGCTGGCAATCAGCAGGCTCTCTCATCCCGGCTGCGCTGCGCTTACCCGGGCCACGAAGTCTGCATCGCATGGTTCGATCAACTCGCCGATTCCATGCAAAAAGAAACCACCGCAGCGACAAGGCACTGCGGTGGTTGAGGGAATCAATCAGCCAGCGGGTTCTATAGTTTGTATTCCACCGTCATGAAGTACTCGGTGCCCACCGGGTTGTACTTGCTGATGTCCGCATACGGCCACCATTTCTCCGACGAGTGCCGGTAGGGCGTCTTGTCGAACAGGTTGACCACCGCCAGGTTGAAGGACAGCTGTTCGGTGGCGCGATAACCCAGCGACAGGTTCACCGTCATCCACGGTTTGAAGCGTTCGTACTGGTCGGCCCAACGCACCGGCGAGGAGCCGAGGCGGTTGAAGTGCAGGTAGCTGGAGAAGCGCTTGTACTCCCAGCCAAGGGTCATGTTGGAGCGGGTGCGGAATTCGCTGTTCCACTGCCGGTCGCGGATGTTCTCCACTTCGTCCTCGGGCAGGTAGCGGCTCAAGGTCTTGAGGATGTGGGTATAGCTCAGGCGTGCGGAGAACTTGCCCCAGTTGTCGGTGGGCAGGCTTGAGCTCCAGCTCGCATCAATGCCGTTCTGCTGGTACATGCCGGTATTGAACGGGCTGGTGATCACCGACAGCACGTCGTTGTTGCGACCACCGCGCTCCACCCGCGCCAACATGGTCTGGCACTTGGGCGAGTTGGGGTCCACGTCCAGACCTTGCTGGTCGTAACCCAGCGCGCACTCGGCGGCGTAGCGCAGGGTCGCGTCGGCACCGATCAGGCCCACCTGTTCTTCCAGCTTGATGCGGTACCAGTCCAGCGTGAATGAGTGGTTCTGGCCAATCTGCGCGACCATGCCGATGGTGTCGCTGCTGCCTCTTTCCTCATGCAGGCCAGGGTCGCCTTCGGAGTACTGGCGGATCGAGCCGGTCCCGTAATCATTGCCGCAGGCCTGCCAACTCTGCCCGCGCTGCAGGCCTTCGCCCTGCACGCAGCCGAGGTAATCAACTCCGCTGGTATAGGACGAGCTGCGTTCGGCGAACATCACGTGCATGTCCGGTGCGCGGAAGGAGGTGGCATGCGAGGCACGGAACAACAGCCAATCACTCGGCCGCCAGCTCAGGCCGGCCTGCCAGGTGAACGCGCCACCGACATCGGAGGCATCGTCGTAGTGGTCGTAGCGTGCGGCCAGCTTGGCGTCCCATTGGCCGAAACCGGAACCCGCCGCCAGCAACGGCACCGAGAACTCCGTGCCCAGCGCGTAGTGGTTGCGCTTGCCCTTGCCACGGATGCCGCTCCAGCCGTAGATCTCGCCATCTACAGTGGGCTGGTCGGTGATGAAGCGGTAGCTGTCGCGCGTAGCTTCCAGCACGCCAGCGAACGCCAGCGGACCGGCCGGCAACTCGAACAGGCTGCCGGACAGGTCGGCACTGAACGACTGCGAAGTCGAGCGGCCATCGCCAACCGAGGTATGCATGGCGTCGCGGAACATCTCCGGCGACAGATCACCAAAGAAGTCGATGTTGGCGTTCGGCGCATGGTTGGCATCAAGCTGGCTCTTGCCTACCTGCACCCAGCGACTGCCCGCCCACGGGAAAGACCAGTCGCGGCCTTGCTGGCCGAACATCAGCGACAGCATCGCCTTGTCGTTGAAGCGTTCCACCGTATCCCGGTAACGGTAGCGGCCGTAGTTGTAGTTCACGCTGTAGTCGAACTTGCCCAGCGCACCGCGCAGGCCGGCGATGATGACGTCGTTGTCTTCCTTGAATTCCTGGTTGCTGCCGGGGAATTCATCGTTGCGGAAGGTACGGTAGGCGTGGCGCCACGCAATCGGGTTGGGCTGGGCGGCCTGCATGTCGTCGACCACTTCGTAGTCCACCGCGAAGCCGTAGCGGTACATGCCGGCCTCGGCGCGTGAGCGGGTGCTCAGCGCGGTCGCATACAGCTCGTGCTCGCCGAGCTGGTGGGTCAGGTTGAGGAAGCCGAACAGGCGCTTGCGGCCGTTGCGGATGGTGTAGCTGTCGAAATCGTTGTCGCCGCAATACTTCTCGCTGCCGCTGCCGCTTCCGGCCCAGCCGGGCCGTACCGAGTCATAGCCCTGGGCCTGGCAGCGCGGAGTCAGGTCCAGCAGGTCCCAACCGGTATCGCGGTCCCAGAACGACATCACCTGGGTAGCACCACGATAATCAGGGTCGGGCGAGCGTTCGGGCGAGTCGAACCAGTCGCGCTGATTGCCCTTGATCGCCCAGCGGCGATCCCATTCCAGGCCAGCGGTGACCTGGGTATCACCGAGCTCGAAGCCGCTGGTGACCGAGACGCGCTCGGAGCGGCCGCCGCCGTGCACGGTATCGCCATGCCGATAGGAGAGGGTGGTGCCCTCGAGCTTGTCCTTGAGGATCACGTTGACCACGCCGGCGACCGCATCGGAGCCGTAGATGGCCGAGGCGCCGCTGGTCAGGATCTCGATGCGGTCCACCGCCGAGGTGGGAATCATCGCCAGGTTGGTGACGTTGCCGCTGACCGTGCCGGATGGCTTGGGCAGCATCGGAATACGCCGGCCGTTGAGCAGCACCAGCGTGTAGCCGGGGCCGAAGCCGCGCAGGTTCAAGGCCTGTGCATTGGCGTTGAAGTTGTTGGTGCTTTCCTCGCCGACGAACACGCCGGTATTGGCGGTGATGTTGGACAGCGCATCGTAGACATTGGCAAAGCCCTGATGCTCCAGGTCCTCGGCGGTGATCATCTGCACCGGATCGATGCCTTCGATCTCGGTGCGCTTGATGCGCGAGCCGGTGACCTCGACCTTGTCCAGCGTCCTGGCCCCCTCGCCAGTGGTGTTTTGCTGGGCCATGGCCAGGCCCGGTAACAGCGCCAGACCAATGGCCGTGGCGATGGTGCAGCGTTTCGGTAAACCCCTCATACTCCCTCCCGAGTGTGGCGTTTGTTTGGCGGTTCTAGTGCCGCCGTGTCGGGCGCAATGGCGCCTTTTTCCATGGTGTTGAAGGCGGGGCGGGGCCGATAGCACGAAAGGCCGGGGACGAATGCGGAACTCCGCACAGCCCCTGCACAGGTATGCGAAGCCGGCAGCGCGATCCCGCGTTACCGGAGCAATGCCGATGAATCCAGTGGTTCCACAGAGCGAAGACCTGCAGTCCGTGCTGACCCGGCTGCGTGGCGCCTGGCAGCAGCACAAGCCGGACTACACACAGCGTCGGGAGGATCTGCGTCGTCTGCGCGCCGCGTTCAAGGCGCGTATTCCGGAGATGACCGAGGCGATTGCCGCCGACTTTGGCCATCGCTCCAAACACGAATCGGTGATCGCCGATGGCATGACCGTCACTGGCGAGATCGACCATCTGCTCTCGCACCTGCGCGGCTGGATGAAGCCGGAACGGATTGGTGTTGGCTGGCGCTTCTGGCCGGCACGGGCGCAGGTGCGGCCGGTGCCGGTGGGCGTGGTCGGGGTGATCTCGCCATGGAATTATCCGGTCAATCTGGCGCTGGTGCCGCTGGCAACCGCGATTGCTGCTGGCAACCACGTGATGCTCAAACCATCGGAGCACACGCCGAACAGTTCTGCCTTCCTGCAGTCCTTGTTGGCCGAGATGTTTCCCGCCGATCGGGTCGCGGTTGTGCAGGGTGATGCCAGTGTGGCATCGGCGTTCTCCGGCCTGCCGTTCGACCACTTGGTGTTCACCGGTTCCACTGCGATTGGCCGCAAGGTGATGGCGGCCGCTGCGCAGCATCTGACACCGTTGACGCTTGAGCTTGGCGGTAAATCGCCAGCGCTGGTGGCAGCGGATTATCCAGTGGAAGGTGCAGCAGCACGCTTGGCCACCGGCAAGTGGTTCAACGCCGGCCAGACCTGCATCGCACCGGACTACGTGTTGATCGATGAAGCGCGTATTGATGCGCTGGTTGCCGCGCTGCGTGCACAGGTGCGGCTGCGCTACGGCGATTTCAGCGATGCATCCGATTACAGCCGCATCATCAACGAAGGCCAGTACCAGCGCCTGCAGGGCTATGTGGATGACGCGCGTGCGCGTGGCCTGCGGGTGTTGCCGTTGGCCGATATCGATGCCGAGCGTTCGCGCAGCGAGCGCTTGTTCCCGCCGACCTTGATCCTGCAACCGGGCGATGACGCGACGGTGATGCAGGACGAGATCTTCGGGCCGATCCTGCCGATCCGCAGCTATCGCTCACTGGACGAGGCCATCGCCACCATCAATGGTCGCGAGCGGCCGCTGGCCTTGTATCCCTTCAGCCATGACAAGGCGACGGTGGAGAAGATCGTTGGCCAGACCATTGCCGGTGGCGTCACCGTCAACGACACCTTGCTGCATTTCGCGATCAACGGTTTGCCGTTTGGTGGCGTTGGAGCGAGTGGTATGGGTGCTTATCACGGCAAGGCCGGCTTCGATGCGATGAGCAAGCGTCTGCCGGTGCTATGGCAAACCCGCCGGGCCGGCAGTGATCTGCTGCGGCCGCCTTACACACGGGTCGCGCGTTTCATCGAGATGATTTCGCGCTGAGGGAGAAAAGCCGCAACCAGGCACAGGGGGCCGGCTGCGGTGACCCCGGCACGAGGGAGAGGGAGCCGGGTGTCGAAAAGCGTGGTGAAAACAAAGCCTGCAAGTAGCATGCGATCTGAAAGCCCCTCTCCCGCGCGCGGGAGAGGGGTTGGGGTGAGGGCGCTTTTAGAGCACGTAGAGCAAAAGCTTTTAAAAGCTTTAGAAGCTCCCCTCATCCGCCCCTTCGGGGCACCTTCTCCCGCAGGCGGGAGAAGGGAGGTATCAAGCACTACGTTTGTCGGCCAGCTCCGCTCAGCCGCCCAACTCATCCGCAATCCGCTGACGCAAGGTCTGCAGGTCCTTGGCAAACGCCTCAATACCGGTAGCCAGCTTCTCGGTGGCCATCGGATCAGCCGCCATATCCGCATCAAACTTCGCTTCATCAATCGCAGCAACGTTCACCGCTTCAGCAGCACCAGCGACCAGCTTGCGCGGCAGCTCGCCGAAATCAGCGCCCAGCGTCTCCAACAGATCCGGCGAGATGGTCAGGCGATCACAGCCGGCCAGCGCTTCAATCTGCGCGGTCGAACGGAACGAGGCACCCATGACAACGGTGTTGGAGCCGCGGCGCTTGAACTCTGCGAACACGCTGCGCACGAACACCACGCCCGGGTCTTCGTCGATGTTGGCCGGGGTCTGGCCGTTGGCCACGTACCAGTCCAGGATGCGGCCGACGAACGGCGAGATCAGGAAGGAACCGGCTTCCGAGCAGGCCAGGGCCTGGGTCGGGTTGAAGATCAGGGTCAGGTTGCAGTCGATGCCTTCGGCCTGCAGCACCCGCGCGGCTTCCACGCCGGCCCAGGTGGCGGCGATCTTGATCAGCACCTTGCTGCGCGGCACGCCGGCCGCTTCGTACATGGCGATGAACTCGCGCGCCTTGGCAATCGTCGCTTCGGTGTTGTGCGCCTGGTCGGCATCCACTTCGGTGGACACGCGGCCCGGCACCAGCTCGGCCAGCATGGTGCCGACGCCGACGGTCAGGCGGTCAACCACGGCATTGGCGATGGCCTGCTTGTCACCGGATTGGGCACGGCCCCACTGCAGCTCGCGCTCGATCAGGCCGGCATAAACCGGCAGGTCGAGGGCTTTCTTCACCAGCGTCGGGTTGGTGGTGCAGTCGACCGGGCGCAGGCGCTTGATGGCGTCGTAATCGCCGGTATCGGCGACGACGACGGACAGTTCACGCAGCTGCGCGAGCTTGGATGCAGTGCTCATGATGTGCTCCGGATCAGGCGTTGGTGTCGCCAGCATCGGCGGCGGCGATGACAGCGGCGGTGTCCTGGTCGAAGGTCGGCGCGGCGAACGGCTGCGGGCCGGGGGTGCGACCAAACACGATGGGGCGGGTGATGCCGCGGTAGCTGCCCAGCAAGGGGTGCTGCAGCGTCGTGATCATTTCTTCGGCCAGCACCTGCGGGTGCTCGAACATGTCTTCGACCTTGCGCGCGGCCGCGCAGGGTACTTCTTCGCCGAACAGCGCTTCCCATTCCAGCGCACTGCGTGCAGCCAGTGCAGCATGCAGCTTGGCCAGCAGTTCGTCGGAATGCTCGGCGCGCTTGCGCACGGTGTCGTAGCGCGGATCGCTGCCCATTGCCGGCAGGCCGATCTTGTCGCACAACGCCTGCCAGAAGCGCGGCGTATTGGCCGAGATGTAGAGATGGCCCTGCGCGGTCGGGTGGATGCCGGTGACACCGCCCGAACGCATGTCGCGGCCCACGCCTTCCGGCTCGCCTTCGGCCCAGATCATCCGTGCCGATTGCATGGTCAGCGCGCTGCGCAGCAGCGACACGCCCACGTACTGGCCTTCGCCACTGCGTTCACGTTCGAACAATGCCGATGACACACCGGCAGCCACCAGCGCGGCGGCGTAGTAGTCGACCACCGAGCCGTACAGGATTTCCGGCGCACCGCCGGGCTTGCCCTGCATCGCGCACATGCCGGTCATGGTCTGCAGCACCTGGTCGTAGCCGGCCTTGTCCTTGAGCGGACCGTCCTCGCCGTAACCGGTGACCGCGCAATACACCAGGCGCGGATTGATCTTGTTCAGGCTGTCGAAATCGATGCCCAGACGGGCCGGCACGCTGGGGCGGAAGTTGTGCACCAGCACGTCGGCCTCGCGCACCAGGCGCATCAGCACCGCACGCTGGTCGGCTTCCTTCAGGTCCAGCACCACACCGCGCTTGGAGCGGTTCACGCCGAGGAAGGCACGGCTCTCGGCCTCCAGCGTGGACGGGTATTTGCGCAGGTTGTCGCCAACCGGCGGTTCCACCTTGATCACTTCCGCGCCCTGGTCGGCGAGCAGGGTGCAGCCGTACGGCCCGGCGATATAGGCGCTCAGGTCCAGCACGCGCACGCCGCTGAGCGGGCCACGGGCACCATCGCGCTGGGCGATGTCGAACGGAGATGGGTTGTTGCTTGCTGACATGGGCTGCACTCGAATCCTTGATTGCAGTTTCCTCCCGGTGGATGGGAAGAAACATATCGTGCGGGTATTTTCAGCGAGGACAAAAAGCAGGTATCGCGGTGTCATCGCCTTCAAAACCACCGCTGCCTTCACAGTTTCTGGTGACAGGCAGCGGTGACAGGCTTATTGCGGGGCCAGCGACAGCCAGCTCAGGCGCCAGACGTCGTGTTCGCGGCCACCACAGCGGTAGTAGGGCTCGAACACCAGCGGCGCGCGGCACTCCAGCTGCATCGTCACCGGCGCGCCTTCACCTTCGTCCTGGCCTACCTGCAGCCAGCGCGAAGGATCACCTTCCGGCAGCTTCACGGTTTCGTCTGTCTTGAAGCCATCGATCAGCGTGGTCGCATAGACCAGCGGGCCGTAGCTCAAGCCGACGTATTCCCAGCGCAGCACTTCCTGCGCCACCGGTGAACCGTCCGGTGCACGCGATTCCTGCACGTTGATGTTGGCGGCGCGGTGCAGCTGCGGCTGCATCGGCAGCTGTACCGTGACCAGGTCACCGGCCTGCCACTGGCGCTGCAGCTGCACGTAACCGTCCGCAGCGACCTGCACTGGCACGTTGACGCCGTTGACCTGGATGCGTGCGTCTTCAGCCCAGGCCGGGATGCGCAGGCCGATGCTGAAGCTGGCGCTCTGTTCAGGCATCACCCGCAGGCTGATATCGCCATTGAATGGATAGCGGGTCTGCTGCTGCAGCACCACCTTGCCAGCGTCTGCATGATTGAGCGTGGCTTCGCCGGCACCGTACAGGTTCACCCGCAGGCCGCCGTCGGCAGCGACGCCATAGGCGATCTGCGGCAGCTCTTCCACCGCCATCGCGCCGGACGACTTGCAGCAGCGCCAGTACGTCGTATGCACACGCTTGCCGTTGGGGAAGGTGTAGTAACACCAGTCCTCGCCGTTCGGTGCCATCGCCGCCAGCAGGTCGTTGTAGGCGGTGCGTTCCAGCTCGTCTGCGTAACGCGCGTGGCCGCTGATGGCCAGCAGCTCGCGGTTGAGCTGCATCCACGCCAGCACCGAGCAGGTTTCCACATAGGCCTGCGGGAAGAAGGTGCGCGGTGCGTTGAACACTTCGCGCGAACGATGCGCGACGCCGCCCCACGGGCCGCCGCCCAGGGTCAGGTGCTGCTCGCGGATGTTGTTCCACAGGTTGTCGATGGCCAGCTTGTAATCGGCCTTGCCGGTGGCCTTGTACAGCTTGGCCAGACCAACAAGATTCCACGACAGCTGGTAAGCCTTGCCGGTGGCGATGAAGGCCGCATCTTCGTTGGCGATGCCCTTGTCGAGCAGGGCCAGGCGCGGATTGGCGTTGGCCTGTTGCAGGATCTTCTCGGCGAGCGCCAGGTAACGCGGCTCGCCGGTGACCAGGTACAGGTCGGCGGCCGGGTCCAGCAGAACCGTCGCCGACATGCCGTGGTGGTTGCCCAGCGTGGTGATGTCGATGCCCGATTCGAGCGCCTGCCAGCACAGGTCGGCGATGCGCCGCGCGGCCTGCAGGTAACTGTCATCGCCCAGCGCACGCCAGGTTTCGAGGAAGCCGAGGATCAGGTAGCTGTGGGTCCAGATGTCCCAGGTGCGCAGCGCCGGTTCGCCGTTCCAGCTCTCGGGCTTTGGCGGCTGCGGCACGGTGAAGCGGCGGTCGGCGGCGTAGTTGCCGAGATAGCCGTCCTCATCCTGCTGGCTGATCAGCCAATCGGCGACGCGGCGCAGGTTGGCTTCCAGCTCGGGCTGGCTGCCCTGTGCGACTGCGCGCGCGGTGGCCGACAGCCACTTGCCGGCGTGCTCGCCGTACCAATCGCCTTCCTGGTTCTGCTGTTTGTGCGCCTGGCCGAAGATGCTGATCGACGGGCTGGCTTCATCGACGATGAAGTGGCTGAGGCGGCCGCTGCGGTTGGCCGCCAGCATCTGCCCAAACACCCCATCGAGCTTCACCGCAGCTGGTGTGACCAGCTGCTGGCCGCTGGTGATGGCCGCGGTCATGCCGCGTCCACCACGCAACGGAAGCCGAGCATGCCGCTGCGGTCCTTGGCCGGGGCCATCAGCAGGTACTTGCCGTGCTGGTCCAGGCGGTAGGCCTGCGGGAAATACCAATGCGAGGTCTGCGGCTGGTAGCTGGAGCCACCGCGCAGGATCGCCGCACGGGTGTGCTCGTCGACGAACTCATCGGTCCACTGCCACACGTTGCCGACCAGATCTTCGACGCCGAACGGGCTGGCGCCCTGCGGATGCGCATCGACATCGGCCGGGGCCAGCAGGCGGCGGCCACGGTTGACCTGCGGCACACGGCTCTGGTCCCAATCGTTGCCCCACGGATAGGTTCGGCCATCGTTGCCCTGCGCGGCGTACTGCCATTCCCATTCGTGCGGCAAGCGCTTGCCGGCCCACGCGGCGTAGGCGCGCGCATCTTCCGACGACACCCAGATCACCGGCTTGTTGTCCCAGCCGGCGCGCGGTGCGCCATCCACCCAATGGGCGAGGAAGTTGATGTCATCGGCCGGGTGATACGCGGTGGCATCGATGAAGGCCTTGAACTGCGCATTGGTGACCGGATGCCGATCGATATGGAACGCGGGCATCTGCATCAGCTTGCGGTGATGGCGACGCGGGCAGTCTTCCCACGGGAACTGCACGTCCTGGCCGGCCCAGTTGAAGCCTTCGATCTCGATGCCGCCGACTGCGAACACGAATTCGCCAGCCGGGATGGTGACCATGCCCTGCGGCGCGGCAGCCTGCGCGGTGGTGGCGGGAATCTCGCGCAGCTGCTGCGGGATTGCCTTCCAGGCGCCGGAGAAGCTGTTGAGCGGCTGTTCGGCGCGCTTTGTGGCTTCGGCCAGGAATGCGTCCAGACCGTCGACCGCAGTGCCCGGCTGCACGCTCAGCACCGCAGCAAAGCCACGCGCTTCCATCGGCAGTTCGATGATGGCCACGCCATCACGCACGGCCGGCGACAGCTCCACGCCGTGCCAGACATCGTAGTAACGGGTGCCGTCCACATGCGGCAGGCCGATCTGCTCACCGTTGACTGCGTACTCGTTGCGGTTGATGAACGTGTGCAGGCACTGGCCTTCGACCGGGAACTTGCTGGCGAAGATGCCGCCCTGGTAGCAGACCTGGTAGGGCTCCCAATCCATCGCCACGATCAGCGCCGGGAACTGGCGGTAGATGGCAGCGATGCGGCGCAGGGTTTCACCATCGCGCGCGGTGAACTGGTTCCAGATGCCCCAGATGTTCTCCCAGGCGTTGTAGCCGATGCCGTTGAAGAAGCAGTACTGCAGGTCGTGGTTGCGGTTGCGCCCCCAACGGTTTTCGTAATTGACCATGTGGCGCGGCTCCAGCCACTTCCACTTGGACACCGGCGGCACCGGGCCGTCGGGCGCCTTCTTGCCCCAGCTCTGCACGTTCCAGATCAGCTGCTCTTCCGAGCTGATGGTCGATTCGGGCTGCACCACCACCGGGTTGCCGTTGGCATCGCAGGCGTCGAAGAACGCGCGCGGCACGCCGTTGAAGGTGTCGCCGTTGATACCGTCCGCGCCGGTGGCCTTGATGATCTCAGCCAAGCCATCCCAATGCGTCACGCCCGGATCGCGGGTGCCGTGGTCCCACGGCTTGGCGGGCAGGAACACGCGCACGCCGCGCTTCTGGAACGCCTTTACCGCGGCGGTCAAACCTTCGAGGCCGCCTGGCAGCGTGTGCGCCAGATCGAACTGGTTGCGGTCGTCGATGCCGATGTTCGGGTAGATGTACCAGATCAGTACCGAGTCCAGGCCGCCGAAGCGTTCGATCAGATCGTCCAGGTACTTGTCGACGGTGTACTGCGCGGTTTCCACGTCGAAGAAATAGCGGTCCTCGACCATCATCTGCGCGTGCACGAAGTTGCGCTGCGCCCACTGCAGTTCCGGGCGACGGTAGTTGACGTCGGTGTAGCCGATACGCACCAGGTGTTCCTGGCGCCAGTCCTTCAGCTCGGTCAACCAATCGGCGGCGCTGGCATTGGCATCGATCATCCAGCTGCCGATATCGGCGAACGGCCACGCCGGTGCCTTGCCCGGGGTGGGCAGGTAGCGGCCGGTGGTGACGTGCGAGAACTTGTACTCGGTGTGGATCACCTCACGCCCATGATCGGGGGAATCGTTGTCGTAATCGGGGGCGGGGTAGGGGGAGGTCATGGCAGTCATCCAACAAAAACGGGGGGAGGCGTAACGGTTACAGCGCGCACCATGCCGCAAGCGCGGCATGGGCGTCGGTGCCGGGCAGGCGGCTGGCATCAGCCAGCAGCGCCTGTACTTCGGCATGTTCGGGAATACTGGATTGTGCACCCAGACGAGTGCAGGTCAGTGCTGAAGCAGCGCTGGCGGCGAGCAGGGCCTGCTGCAGCGGCGCATTGCGGGCGAGCAGGGCAATCAAGGTGCCGCAGAAGGTGTCGCCGGCGGCGGTGGTATCTACCGGCGAGATCGAGAACGCTGGTTGCAACAGGATCTCGCCATCGATGCGGGCCAGGCAGCCGCGCGCGCCTAGGGTGACGATCACGCAGGGAACATCCAGATGCGCCAAGCCGGTGGCCAGATCCGGCGGGTTGTCGGCAACCACATCGAGCTCGCCTTCGTTGACGATCAGCATGTCCAGCTGTGCGAGTAGTTCGGCCGGCAATACCTGCGCAGGCGCGGCATTCAAGGCAACTTTCACCCCGGCGGCACGGGCGGCTGTTGCGTAGGCCTGCACCGAGGCCAGTGGCGACTCCAGCTGCAACAGTAGCCATTGCACGCCATCCAGTGACGGCAGGTGTTCGGGCAGCAAGGCCATATTGGCGCCGGGGGCGACGGTGATCGCGTTCTCGGCATCATCGGAAAGGCAGATGAAGGCGGTGCCAGTCGGCAGCTGCGCATCGCGCACGGCATGCAGCAGCACGCCAGCGTCGTTCAACGAGGCTTCAATTGGCTTGGCGAAATCATCGGTACCCAGGGCAAGCAGCATCTGTGTGTCAGCGCCACCGGCACGCGCGCAGGCCACGGCCTGGTTTGCACCCTTGCCACCGGGAAAGGTACGGAATTCGCGGCCGAGCACGGTCTCGCCCGGTGCCGGCACATGCGCTGCACGCACCACGAAATCGAGATTGGCCGAGCCGGCGACAAGAACGGTGGAACTCATGGAATAGCCTGGTAAACGAGGTTGTAGAAACGGGTGGAAGGCGAGGCGAGGGCTTTGTCGCCGCTGGGCAGGTATTGCATCAGCAGGATGGCCACCAGCTTCTCCTTGCGGTCGATGGTGAAGTACGTGGATGCCGCACCGGACCAGCCGAACTGACCGACGCTGCCGAGCTTGCCGCGGTAAGCCGGGTTGGTGATGACATAGCCGCCAAGGCCGAAGCCTTCGCCCGCGCCATAGCTGCTGATGGCTGGTTCGAAGCCACCGAGCTGGTCGCTCATCATCAGATCGACAGTCTTGCGCGAGAGCAGCTGCTGCTTCCCGCTGCGGCCATCATCAAGCAGCATGTGGGCGAACTTCAGGTAGTCGGCAGCGGTGGAATACAGGCCGCCGGCACCGCTGTCGTAGCCCTTCAGACGCACGCCCGGATTGCGCGCGCTGAGCGTGTCGGCCACGCGCAGGCTGCCATCGTCGTTACTGGTCGGCAGCTCGACCACGCGGCCACGCTGCGCCAACGGCACTTCAAAGCCGGTGTCGTGCATCGCCAGCGGGCTGAAGATGCGTTGCTGCAGGAACTGCGCGAACGATTGCCCGCTGACCACCTCGACGACGCGCGCCAGCAGCTCGGTATTGCTGCCTTCGTAATGGAAGTGGGTGCCGGGCGCATCGGCCAACGGCAGCGTGGACAGGCGGCGTGCAACGTCCTGCAGCGAGGTCGCGCTGTCGACATCGGCCGCGGTCAGCAGTTTGGTTGCTACCCGATGTGTATCCGATGCCGCTGCGAAGCCACTGGTATGGGTGAGCAGGTGGCGCAGGGTGATCGCCCGCGACGTGGCTTCGGTCTGGGGATGCTGCACGTCGCCACCGGTTACGACCTGACGATTGGCGAACTCGGGCAGATAACGCGCCAGCGGATCGTCCAGCGACAGCTTGCCTTCCTCCAGCAGCATCAGCACGGCGACCGAGGTCACCGGCTTGGTCATCGAATAGATGCGGAAGATGCTGTCGGCCTGCAGTGGCCGGTGGCCAGCGCTGTCGGCGTGGCCGTAGTGCTGCTGGAACACGATGCGGCCATCGTGCTCGACCAGCGCCACCGCGCCCGGGAACTGGCCCGGTGCGGTGCTGGCCTGCAGGAAACCATCCAGCCGCTGCCAGCGCTCATCAGCGTGCAGCAGCGGTGCGCACAGACACAGCAGGAGTGCGGCGCCACGGCGCAGCCAGCGATGGCTGCGCGGTGTTGCGATTGGTTGATGCATGGCGGGCACTCCTGCGTTCATCAGCGGAACGTATACGAATAGCTCAGCGACACCACGCGGCCGCGACCGGCCCAGTAGTTCTGCCAGCCATCGCCCTGCGAGCCGCTGAGGATGTAGTACTTGTTGAACAGGTTGTCCACGCCCAGCGAGAACGTACCGAAGCGCCCCGAATCATAGTTCACGCCCAGATCCCACAGCGTGTAGCCGTTGATCTTTTCGTCGTAGTCGAATTCTTCACCGTCGTATTCGCGGACTGCCGAGCCGGTGAGGTGGCGGTCGCGCAACATGCTGGCACCGAGCGTGGCGTCGAGGTTGGGCAACGCCTTCCACACCAGCGCGACGTTGATCTTGTCCGGCGTCGCATCGAAGATGCCCAGCGGTTTCTTCATCGGACCTGCATCGTAGCGGCCCTGCGGGTCCGGGCCCCAGAACGAGGTGTAGCCACGCAGGTGCGTGTACAGGCCGGTGATCTTGAAGGTGTCGGTGAAGCGGAATTCGCCAGTGAGCTCGATGCCTTTGATGTCGGTGGGCGCGCGGGTCATGATGAAGTCGCTGGTCAGCGGGTCCACTTCCAGCGATGCACCGAAGTCGGAGGTGGAGTGGTACCAGCTGCCGCTCAGTGCACCGCGCGAACCGCGCCAGTTGAAGCCGATGTCGATGTTGTCGACGATGATCGCCTGCAGGTCGAGGATGCCGGCCACGGTCTGGCCCGGGTAATTCACGTTGCGCAGCGGGATGCCGATGTCGGGCAGGGTGAAGCCCTTGCTGTAGGCGGTGAACAGCGAGAACTCATCGGTGATGCGCCAGATCGCACCCAGGTTGGGCAGGTTGGCGGTGTAGTCCAGGGTGCCGCCTTCGACGAACGAATTGTTGCGGTAGGCGACGGTGGTATAGCTGTCGATGTCGAGCTCGCCGTTCTCGCGACGGAAGCCGCCGCTGACCGTGACCGGGCCGATATCCCAGGACAGCTGCGCATACGGGGCAACGCTCCTGTAATCCATCGGCGGCACCCATACGCGGTCGGTCATCACCAGCCGCTGCTCGGCCACGTCCTGCACGAAGTCCACGCCGGTATGCAGCTCCAATCCGTCCACGCCAAAGATGCTGGGGCGCGTCCACGAGGTACGCAGGCCCTTCTTGCGCGACTGGATCTCGGACTGGTCGAAGATGCGGTCGGCATCATCGGCCGGTGCCGGCTTCACCAGCTGGCGGTCGGCACCGTTCTCCGGCAGGAAGCGCATGCCCTGCTTGGCCTGGTAACCGACCAGGTCGAGCGTGCCGCCGTAGAAATCGCTGTGGGTGTACTGCAGGCTGTACTGGATGAACTTGTTGAGCGCATCGCGCTGGCCGTCGATGTGGCCCTTGATCGAGGTATTCGGCACCGGCGTGTCGCAGGGCGGCCAGTCGTTCGGGCCCTTGCAGCCGACCAGTTGGATGTAGTCGCCATTGCCGCCGATGTTGAAGTTGCTGTACGTGGCCTGCAGGCGCTGTTCGCCGTCCTCGCCGAAGTTGTAGCCGCCCTTCATGTACAGGTTGCGCGACTGCGAATCGGCCAGCGAACCACTGGAATTCATGCCGATGCTGCGGTTCTTGGCGTCATAGGCCATGCCGCGCTCGAGCTGCGAGACGCTGGCCAGGAAGTCGTAATTGTCCTGCTTGATCGCATGGCTCAGGCCCAGCTTCCAACCGACGCTGTCGTCGTTGAACTGGGTCTGGTAGCGCGCATTGATGGTGGTCTCGCTGCCGATCTGTTCCGGCACCTTGGAGATGTAGTTGATCACGCCACCGGTGGCGCCGATGCCTTCGGCGGCGGATGGGCCGTTGATCACTTCGATGCGGCCGATCACGCCCATGTCAGTGAAGGTACCGTTGCGGGTGCCTTCGCGTAGCGGCGAACCCTGCGGGATGCTGTCGAACAGGCGCAGCGGAATGCGCCCACGCAGCGACTCACCGGAGTTGGTCATTGCCTGCGAGGACTCGGCATAGCCGGGAATGGTGCGTGCCAGAACCGCGGTGTTGTCCTCGGTGATGATCAGCGACTGCTTGATCTCTTCTGGGGTGATGATGGTGATGGCGCCGGGGATCTTGTCCACCGCCTTGGGCGCGCGTACGCCGGTGACGATGACCCGGTCGAGCTCAGTGGCTTTCTTGTCCTGCGCGCGCTTGTCGGCGCTGCGGCTGTCTTCTTCGTTTGCTGCCTGCATCTGCTGGGCCTGCACGCTGCTGCTGATCGCCGCGGCCAGAACCAGAACCCCCAACGCTACCGGTACCTTCTTCATGGTGTTTATCTCGTTTTTGTTTTAGATAAGACGTGCATGAACTGCTGCCGCGGGCTGCGGCATTCCGATACTTCTGTTGGCTGCTGCATCCCTCCCGACGCAACTCCCCGACAACAGCAGCCTAGGCGTGCACAGGAGGGCATTGAAGGCGGGGGGCCTTGCTTCAGACGTGAGGTTTTGTTGCTTGAAGAAAGCTGCGGTTTTTTCTTGCGGTGCAACAAGAAAGGTTCTCTTGTTGCCGCTGGCCGTTGCTCTTGTAGGAGCGGCGTCAGCCGCGAAGCAGGCCATCGTTCCGGCGCCGAGATGTTTGCAATTGCAGGATGTGCGGGAGCGGTTGCTTTTTCCAGCTTCGCGGCTGACGCCGCTCCTACAAACCACAAACAACAAACAAAAACGGCGCCACAGTTGCCTGTGGCGCCGCTTTCAAACTGCAGCTATCAGAACTTGAACGTGTGGGTCAGCGACACCATCCGGCCACGGCCGGAGAAGTAGTTCTGCCAGCCCGGCAGCTGCGACCAGGTCAGCACGTACTGCTTGTCGAACAGGTTCTCGACGCCCAGTGCCAGCTGGCCGTAACGGCCGATGTCGTAGTTCACGCTGAGGTCCCACAGCGCGTAGCCATAGGTGTTCTCTTCGTTCTTGTAGACGGCATTGTTGGCCGGGTTGACGAAGGTCTCGCGCAGGTCGCGGCTGAAGGTCTTGCTCACGCCCAGCGTTGCGCTCAGGTCGTCGTTCGGGGTCCAGGTCACCGAGGCATTCACCTTGTCCGGCGAGATGTCGAGGATGCCCATTTCCTTCTTCAGGCCTGAGCCCGGGTAGTACTGGGTCTGGCCGCGGATGCGCGAGTACAGGAAGCTGGCCTTCCACTGCTCGTTGAAGGTCCAGGCGCTGTTCAACTCGAAGCCCTCGATCTCGACCGGTGCGCGGGTCAGGATGAAGTCGTCGGTGGCCTTGTCGATGGTCAGGGTGGAGCCGAAGTCCGAGGTCGAGCGGTAAACGGATGCACCGATCTGGCCCTGGGCACCACGCCAGTTGAAGCCGATTTCCTTGTTCTCGGTGATCAGCGGCTGCAGATCAGCGATGCAGGACACGGCCTTGCACGGGCTGCTGGCCTGGATGTTGCGCAGCGGGATGCCGACGTTGGCGATGCCGAAGCCTTCGGAGTACGAAGCGAACACCGACCACTGGTCGGTAATGCGCCAGATCGCACCGAAGTTGGGCATGTTGGCCTTGTAATCCATCTTGCCGCCCTGCACCGGGGTGTGGTCGCGGAAGGCAACGGTGGTGTAGCTGTCGATTTCCAGCTGGCCGTCTTCGCGACGGATGCCGGCATCCAGCGTCACCGGGCCGATGTCCCAGCTCAGCTGCGCGTACGGCGCGATGCTGGTGTACTTCATCGGCGGCACCCACAGGCGGTTGGTCAACGCCAGGCGCTGCTCGGCGGTGTCTTCCACCAGGTCCAGGCCGGCACGCAGGCGCAGGCCTTCCACCTTGAACAGGTCGCCGTAGGCGTAGCCGAAGCGCAGGCCCTTCTTCTCGCTGTTGATTTCCGACTGGTCCCAGATGCGCAGGGCGTCATCGGTGGGGGCCGGCTTGGTCAGCTGGCGGTCGTCGCCGTTTTCCGGCACGTAACGCATGGCCTGCTCGGCCCAGTACGCATCAACACTCAGGTCGCCGCCGAAGAAATCGGCATTGGTGTACTTGACCGCGAACTGTTCAAAGTCGTTGAACTCGGCCAGCGAACCAGCAATCGAGCCCTTTTCGGCGGTATTGGTGGTCGGCTTGGTGCAGCCGAGGTCACCGGCACGGCAACCTTCCACTGGAATGTAGTTGTGCTTGCCGCCGATGTGGAAGTTGCTGTAGCTGGCCTGGATGCGCTGCATCTGGCCTTCGCCGAAGTTGTAGCCGCCCTTCATGAACAGGTTCTTGCTGTACGAATCGGACAGCGAACCGGAGGTGTTCAGGCCAACGCGGCGGCCGTTGCCGTCGTAGGAGATGCCACGGTCGATGTAAGCGCCGCTGATCAGGTAGTCGACCGCGTCGCCCTTGAAGGCGTGGGTGACGCCGATCTTGGACTGCGCGCTGTCGTCCTTGAACTGGCTGCTGTAACGGGTGGTCACGGTGGTTTCGTGGCCAGCCACGTCCGGGTTCTTGGACAGGTAGTTGATCACGCCACCGGCGCCGCCGATGCCTTCAGCGGCGGACGGGCCGTTGATGACTTCGATCCGGCCGATCACGCCCATGTCGGTGAAGGTGCCGTTGCGGCTGCCTTCGCGCAGCGGCGAGCCCTGTGGCACGCCGTCGAACAGGCGCAGCGCGACGCGACCGCGCAGGGTCTCACCGGAGTTGCTCATCGCCTGCGAGGATTCGGAATAGCCCGGCACCATGCGTGCGAGCACGGCAGTGGCGTCTTCGGTCAGGTTCAAGGTGCGCTGCACCTGCTCCGGGCTGATCAGGGTGACAGCACCCGGAACCTTGTCGATGGCAACCGGGGTGCGGGTACCGGTGACGATCACCTGGTCCAGCGTGGTGGCGGCATCGCCAGCGTCCTGTGCAAAGGCCGGGCTCATCGCGCTGGCGAGCAGCACGGCGCTGATGGCGGCCGAAAGTGGCTTGATCATGTTGTTCTCTCCCCCAGGTTTGAATGTGTGACGCGACCGGCCTGGGAGCCGGCAGAGCCAAAATGCGATGGGGACTAGCGCCCCTTTGATCCTGCCGTTTGTTGATTTCGGTCCCCGACCATGCGGGCACCGGGCGCAACTCCGACGTTGGGCGAAGCCTAGGCGGGGCCCCGGCGCGATAGAAGCGCACCTGTGTATGTTCAAAGCCTAGGGTTTGTTGCGATTGGGTGACGGCGCCTGCAGCGGCATTGCCGGACAACCGACCTGTAGTGCCGAGCCATGCTCGGCAGAGGCCTTACCAGGAAATCCAACAGGACCGGGAAGGCCCTTGCCGAGCATGGCTCGGCACTACACGGGCATTGCGCTCAGTCGGTAGGCTGCAACAACGCCGTACGCGCCTCGTCCAGCAGCACATTGACCTGGCGCAGGCGCACCGAGGAGCGCGACCAGACCATGCCGATACGGCGTGGCTCGCTGGGCTCGGGCAGCGGAATGCGCACCACCGAAATTCCTTCCGGCCACGGCTTGGCCCAATCCGGCACCAGCGACACACCCAAACCGCGGTCAACCATCACCGCAATCGCATTCAGCGCGTTCAGCTCGAACCGTTCGCGCGGCACGATGCCTGCCTTGCGCAGGTATTCGTCGGCCTGGCGGCCACCCCATTCGTGGCGGTCGTAGCGGATCAGCGGCTCTTCCCTCAGCAGTTGGTGCGGATCCGCGCCGGCCAGGCGCGCCGGTGCCAGCACCACCAGCGGCTCTTCGCGCAGCAGCTGCCAGTCGCAGGTCTTGGGCAGCGAGAACGGTGCCTGCAGCACCATCGCCGCATCCAGGTCACCCGATTCCACCGCGCCATACAGGTCGGCCGAGTAACCGGGTTTGATGAAGACGTTGATCTCGGGGAACTTGGCCACCATCCGCGCCAGGATGTCCGGCACCAGCCCGCCCAGCGCGGTAGGGCAGGCGCCCAGCCGCAGTTCGCCGGCCATGCCGCTTTCGTTGGCGACGCTGCGCAGGTCGGCCACGCCACGCAGCAGGTCGCGCGCCCGCTGCAGGATGCGCGCACCTTCCTCGGTGACGCTGACGGTGCGGCCGGCGCGGGCGATCAGCGGCGCGCCCAGCTCGCGTTCCAGCGTGCGGATCTGCTGGGCGACGGCGGCCGGGGTGATGTGCAGCAGGCGGGCCGCCGCGGCCATGGAGCCACGGTCGACCACGGTGACGAAGGTATTGAGGAACTGGGTTTCCACGCGATTAGACCTCTCAGCTGCGCGCCAAACTACACCAGCGGGCGCGGCGGCGCGATCCGACCAACGTCATGGTCTTTGCCGGATCTGGCGCCACGCCGCCGCCGATCAAGGCCGCGGCGGCGCGCAGGCCCGCCTTCACACCGCGTCCTGCTTGTAGATGGTCAGGCCCTTCAGCGAACGGTTCGGGGCCGGGAAGAACAGGCTGGCCACATAGCCGATCACGATGCACAGGAAGATCGAGATGGCCAGGTAGAAGTACGGGTGCACCAGGCTGTACCACCAGGCCACGAAGGTCAGCACGATGCTGGAGGCGACACCGATTGCCACGCCGGCCGAGTTGGCGCGGCGGGTGAACATGCCCAGCGTATAGGCACCGGCAAAGCCGCCGCCGAGCAGGCCGGCCAGTTCGATCGACACGTCGAACAGCGAGTGGATGTCGTAGCGGGTCATGATCAGCGCCAGGCCAATCGCGGTCAGGCCGACCAACACCGTCGAGATCTCGGCGAACAGCACGCTCTTGCGCGGGGTCGGGTTCTTGGCGATGCGCTCGTAGAAGTCGACCGAGATCAATGTCGCCACGCTGTTCATGATGCTCGACAAGGTCGCCATCGCCGCAGAGAACACGCCGGCGATGATCAGGCCGGTGACGCCCGGCGGCAGCTCGGCGGCGATGAACAGCGGGAAGGTCGCGTCGATCGGCAGCAGCGGGTCAAGGCGCTGCGGGTTGTTCTTGTAGAACACCCACAGTGCAGTGCCGATGCCGTAGAAGATGAAGCCACCCGGGATCATGATCGCGGCGAACGCCCAGATCGAACGGCCGGCTTCCTTGTCCGACTTGGTGGCCAGGGTGCGCTGCATCAGCACCTGGTCCTTGGGGAAGGTCAGCACCACGTCGAACACGACCAGGAAGATGAAGCCCCACACCGTGGCCTTGGTCAGGTCGAAGCTGAAATCGAACAGCTTGGTCTTGTCTTCCATCGCCGCGGTGGCGACGAACTCACCGAAGCCGCCCTTCAGCGTCCACACGATGAACAGGATGGCGAAGATCGCGCCGCCCATCTTCACGATCACCTGTACGAAGTCGGTCCAGATCACCGCCTTCATGCCGCCCATCGCGGTGTAGAGGATGGTGAACACGCCCATCATCATGATGCTCCACACCACGCTGATGCCGGTGATGGTGGCGATGGCCAGCGCCGGCAGGAACAGCACCACGCTCATGCGCGCGCCGATCTGCATGACGATGCACAGCGCGCTGGCGAGCATGCGGATGGCCGGATGGAAGCGGGTTTCCAGATAGGAGAACACGCTCATCAGATCCAGGCGACGCAGCAGCGGCACGATCCACACCGCCACGAACATCAGGCCCAGCACCGCGATCAGGTTGTTGGTCAGGTACTGCCAGTTGGTCTCGAAGGCCTTGGCCGGAATGGCGATGAAGCTGATCGAACTGGTGTTGGTGGCGTACAAGCTCACGCCCGCTGCCCAGAACGGAATGCTGCGGCCACCGACGAAGAAGTCGGCGGTGCTGGCGCGCTTTTCGCGGAAGTAGAAGTAGGCGCCCATGCCCAGCATCGCGCCGAGGTAGATGATGATCACCGCCCAGTCCATCCAACCCAGCAGGTGCTTGCCGCTCTGCAGTTCAAAGGTATGCAGGCTGCCATCGGCATTCGCCCAGGCCAGGCCATTGCCCCAGCTGGCGCTGGCCAGCGGTGCGTTGGCATCGGTATCGGCCAGGTCGGCCCAGGCGCTGGTGATGGTGTGGAAGGTACGCGCGTGGCTGCTGCCAACCGCGTCGGTCACCTGCATCAACAAGTGCGCCTGGCCGAGTGCACGCAGCGAACCCGGGACAACGTCGCCACCGATGGCGGGCAGCTGATGCCAACCCTTCTCTGCGTTCCAGCGCAGCAGCTGCTGCGCGCCGTTGTTGCCGACCACCGCGTACAGCGCGCCTTTCTGCGCCTGCAGGGCGACGACTGCGGCAGCGCCCGGCCAGATCGGCTGTGGCTGCCATTGCGCGGCATCGGCCGGTTTTTTATACAGCTGGGTGACGCCGCTATCGTCGACACCGGCTACGAATAGTGCGCCATCCAGGGCGGCTGCATGCGCATTGCTCAACGGCGTCGGCAGTGCCAGGGACTGGCCCTTGCCCAGCGTTTCGCTCTTGAGGGTGAGCTGCTGCAGCTGATTGCTGTGGCTCGCATCCGGGCCGGTCAGCACCCAGGTTTTGTCGCCGTTGCGAACGATGTCCTGCACGGGCTCGTTGCTGATGCCGGTGGCCGACGTCCACGCCTTGCCGTTCTTGTCCAACAGCCATGCCTTGTCGCCGGAGCGGGCCAGCAGGCGGCCGTCGACATCCAGCAGCTGCTGCACCGAGGCGGCCTCCGGCAGGGCCGGCAGCGAGCCGGGCTTCACTGCATTCAAACTCTCGTCGGCGGCCGCGGTGCCGGCCAGTGCCAGCAAAGTGGTGATGACGAGCAGACGGAAGCCGAGCGAGAAGCGGTGCGACAGCGCGGCGAGCGCGGTGGCCATGGGCGTGGGCATGGATGGAATCCCGGTAATGAACGGCGTGGCGGCGAACCGCCAGATGGAAAGATCAGGCGCGCAGGGCGCCGGCGAGCAGGGCTTCGGCCCGGCGCAGGTAGGGCACATCGATCATGCGTCCCTCGAACAGGAACGCACCGCGGCCCAGATCGCTGGCCGCCTGCGCGGCGGCAACAATGCGCCGTGCTTCGTCCAGCTCGGCCTCGGCCACGCTGAAGATCACATTGGCCTGACCCACCTGGCGCGGATGGATGCAGCTCTTGCCGATATAGCCCAACTGCTGCGCGAGCATGGCCTCGGTACGGAAGCCCTCGGCATCGGCCACATCCGGCCAAGCCCCGTCACAGGCGAACACGCCCGCTTCGGTGGCGGCCATTTTCACCGCGAACAGCACCGCATGCACATTGGCCGGCGTGCGGGCGATGCCATTGGGCGCGAACAGATCGCCCAGGCCCAACTGCAGGCCGGCGACTCGCGGATGCGCGCCAGCCAATTCAGCGGCCAGACGCAGCCCGCGCGGGGTTTCGATGTTCAGCAGCAGGCCGATCGGGCGGGTCACGCCATTGGCGGCCTCGGCGCGTTCCAGCGCGACCACCACCTGCCGCACCTGTGCGGCCGATTCCACCTTGGGGATATTGAGCAGCCACAGGCCGGGCACCGCCATCGCGGCCAGATCGGCGGCGAAATGCGGGCTGTCGGTGGCGTTGGTACGTACGATCAACAGCTTGTTGCTGGCAAGCACGTCGGCACGGGCGAGGAAGCTGGCGATGGCCGCACGCGCCGCCTGTTTGCCAGCCTCGGGGACGGAATCCTCCAGATCGAAGGACAGGGCATCGGCCGCACTGGCCAAGGCCTTGTCGAACAGTTCCGGACGTGCGCCGGGCACAAACAGCTTGCTACGCATGGCTTCCCCTCACTTTGAGAGGCAGTCTGCGCGAATCGGAACGCTGAAAAAGTGTATTCCCCGACATTCACCCGATAGGTTTTGTTGTGGTTTGCGGGGTTTGGCGGGTGGGGTGACCCACGAAGCGCAGGAAACCATCGCCGTCCCCTCTCCCGCCTGCGGGGGAGGGTGCCCCGAAGGGGCGGGTGAGGGGAGCTTTTGACTTTGCTTGCGCTGTTGCCTACAAGCCAAAGCCAAAGCACCCCTCCCCAACCCTCCCCTGCACCTTCGGTGCGAGGGAGGCGGCTGATCGCTGCGGTCTTCAGCTTGGAAGTAGGGCCAACTTGACCTGCCCCGGCTAGAATCCCCTGCATGAAAATCGCTTCGTGGAACGTCAATTCGCTCAATGTCCGCCTGCCGCACCTGGAACAGTGGCTGGCCGACTTTGCCCCCGACGTGGTCGGCATCCAGGAAACCAAGCTGGAGGACCACAAGTTCCCCGATACGCGGCTGCTGGAGCTGGGCTACCGCAACGTGTTCGCCGGGCAGAAAACCTATAACGGCGTGGCGCTGCTGTCGCGGCATCCGATCGACGACGTGCAGATCGGCATTCCCGGTTTCGAGGACGAGCAGAAGCGAGTGATCGCCGGTACCGTCAACGGCGTGCGCATCATCAATCTGTATGTCGTCAACGGCCAGGACGTGGGCACCGACAAGTACGCCTACAAGCTGCGCTGGTTGGAGGCCGTGCACGCCTGGGTGGCTGCCGAGCTGCAAAAATACCCGCAGTTGGTGGTGATGGGCGATTTCAACATCGCGCCGGATGACCGCGATGTCTACGACCCGGCGGTGTGGAATGGTGACCACATCCTCACCTCCACCGCCGAGCGCGGCGCGCTGCAGAAACTGCTGGATCTGGGCCTGCACGACGCTTTCCGCCTGCATAACGACGCAGCCGGCGTCTTCAGCTGGTGGGATTACCGCGCGGCCGGTTTCCGTCGTGACCTTGGCCTGCGCATCGACCTGACCCTGGTCTCCGATGCGCTCAAGCCGCGCGCTGTCGCCTCCGGCATCGACCGTGAGCCACGCACCTGGGAACGCCCCAGCGATCACGCCCCGGCGTGGGTGCAGCTGGCACAGGGCTGAAACAACAAAGCCCGGCTGTTGCCAGCCGGGCCTTGGTCGAATCGGCGCCAGAACGGTTAACGCACGCTTTTGCGTGTGAACAGATTGACGATGGCCAGCAGTACCACCGCGCCGACCAGTGACAGCAGGAATGAGCGCACGGTGATCGCGCCATTGATGCTGCCGCCGCTGAAGAAGAAGCCGGCAATCATGGCGCCAATGATGCCCACCACGATGTTCAGGATGATGCCCTGCTGCGCATCGCGGCGCATGATGATGCTGGCCAGCCAACCCACGACGCCACCAATAATCAACCAGATGATGATGCCCATGCGCGAACCTCCCTGCCGTGAAGCACCCCGAAAGGTGCGGTGGCGACAGTCAACGCGTAGTGGCGTTAAGAACATGTTTGTCCGGGCAGGAACCTGTTCACCATGAGCCCAAAGGCAAGCCATTGGCGGTTTGGTCCGGTGGACGTGTGGCTGTTGCCGCATACCCCCGGCACCCGCGGTGAGCCGCAGGCCCGCGAGGTGCTGGCCGGTGTTTTCGATACCACGCCCGCAGCCTTGCCGCTGACCCGCGATGAGCGCAGCCGGCCGTGGCTGATCGGCGAACTGGCGCATTACGGCACCGGTTGGAGCCATAGCGGCGGGCATCTGCTGGTGGCGCTGGGCGAGGGGGCACGCCTGGGCGTGGACCTGGAGCGGCAGCGGCCACGCAAGCAGATGCGCGAGGTGATCCGTCGTTTCTTCCATCCGGAGGAGATTGCCTGGCTGGATGCACTGGACGACAGCGGCTGTGAGCACTGGTTCTTCCGCGTGTGGTGCGCCAAGGAGGCGCTGCTGAAGGCGCACGGGCATGGCATTTCGTTCGGGCTGGAGAAGCTGCGCTTCGCGCCGGATGCGGCGGGGGCCTTGCAGCTGGTGTGGTGCGATCCGGGCCTGGGCGATGCGACACGCTGGCATCTATATGAGTGGCAGGCGACGGAGGATTTCCGCGCTGCGTTGGCCTGGTACCCGCTGTAGTGCCGTGCTCCCTCCCTTTGGCCGTAGGCCAAGGGGAGGGCCGGGGAGGGGTGGTTTTGCTCCCTCCCTTGCGCGAAGCGTAGGGGAGGGCTGGGGAGGGGTAGCTGTTGCCGTTGCTCTTGCCGTGCGCGGCAGATCAAAAGCCAGATCCAGAGCACCCCTCCCCAACCCTCCCCTTGGCTTCGCCAAAGGGAGGGGGCCAAAAGCGCCACTCCTGCGATAATCCCTGCCATGAACGACACCACTCTCCCGCGCGAAGTCGCCAGCGACCTCGACCACGGCTTGAAGGCCATGGGTCTGGACGCCGCTTTGGCCAAGCCCTTGCTGGCCTACCTGACCCTGCTGGTGCGCTGGAACCGCACCTACAATCTCACTGCCATCCGCGATCCACGCGAAATGGTGACCCGCCATCTGCTCGACTCGCTGGCCATGGCCGAGCATGTCAGCAGCGGCAGCCTGGCCGATCTGGGCACTGGCCCTGGCTTGCCGGGCATTCCGCTGGCGATCACCCATCCACAGCTGCAGGTGACCCTGGTCGAGAGCAACGGCAAGAAGGCCCGCTTCATGCGTGAGGCCGTGCGCCAGCTCGGTTTGAGCAATGCCCGCGTGGCTGAATCCCGCGCCGAAGCGCTGGCCGAGCCGGGTGCTTACGACAACCTCACCGCCCGTGCCATGGATACGCTGGCCGGCATCATCGAGGTTGGCGGTCATCTGCTGCGTCCCGGCGGCCAGCTGCTGGCGATGAAGGGTGTGTACCCGCACGAAGAGATCGCCCAGCTCCCGGCCGGTTGGCAGATGCTGGAAGTGCGCCCGCTGCAGGTGCCGGGGCTGGTCGGTGACCGGCATCTGGTGGTGGTGGAGCGCAAGGGCTAGATCTGTAGTGCCGAGCCATGCTCGGCTGGGGCTTTACCAGCCAAGGCCGGAAGCTACCCCTCCCCAGCCCTCCCCTTGGCTTCGCCAAAGGGAGGGGGCTAAAGCGGTAGTGCCGAGCCATGCTCGGCAGGGGCTTTACCGGCCAAGGTCAAAAGCGGCCCTCACCCCAACCCCTCTCCCGCAAGCGGCAGGGGGGTAAAGCGGTAGTGCCGAGCCATGCTCGGCAGGGGGCTTTGCCAGCAAAAGCCGCCCGTTACCCGGAAACCGGTTTCCGCCTACGCGCCGCTACCCCCATAATGACCAGTCCAACTTCGCCAACGAGGCTCTCCTGCATGGCTCGCATCATCGCCATCGCCAACCAGAAAGGCGGCGTCGGCAAGACCACGACGGCTGTCAATCTGGCTGCTTCCCTTGCCGCTGCACCGAAACGCGTGCTGCTGGTCGACCTGGACTCGCAGGGCAACGCGACCATGGGCAGTGGCGTGGATAAACGTGAAGTGGCAGCGTCCACCTGTGACCTGCTGCTGGGCGAGATCACCGCCGCCGAGGTGCGCGTCACCACGCCGGAAGGCTTCGACCTGCTGCCGGGCAACATCGACCTGACCGCCGCCGAGATCCAGCTGATGGACCAGAGCGAGCGCGAGCAGCGCCTCAAGCGCGCACTGGCGCCGGTCCGCGATGAATACGACTACATCCTGATCGACTGCCCGCCGGCGCTGTCGCTGCTGACGCTGAACGCGCTGGCCGCCGCCGACTCGGTGATCGTGCCGATGCAGTGCGAGTACTACGCGCTGGAGGGCTTGAGTGCGCTGGTCGAGACCATCGACGCGCTCAAGATCAATCTCAACCCGGCGCTGGAAATCGAAGGCGTGCTGCGCACCATGTTCGATGTGCGCAACAACCTGGCCAACGCGGTGTCGGCGCAGCTCACCGAATACTTCGGTGACCGCGTGTTCCGCACCATCGTGCCGCGCAACGTGCGCTTGGCCGAGGCGCCCAGCCATGGCCAGAGCATCGTCGGCTACGACCGCGCCTCGCGCGGTGGTGTGGCCTATCTGGGTTTGGCCGGCGAGATCATCCGCCGCAACAGTGAACGCAAGCAGCCCTCCCGGGCCGTGGAGGCTGTCTGATGAGTGCAGCGAAAAAGCGCGGTCTTGGCCGTGGTCTTGATGCCCTGCTGGGCCCGAAGGGCGCAGTAACCCCGGTCACCGTCGCTGCCGTCGCCGAGCCGCAACCCGGCGAGGTGCTGCGCAAGCTGCCCATCGACCAGTTGCAGCCGGGCAAGTACCAGCCGCGTCGCGACATGGACGAGGGCAAGCTGGCCGAACTGGCTGACTCGATCAAGGCGCAGGGCATCATCCAGCCGATTCTGGTTCGCCAGATCGAAGGCGGCCGCTACGAAATCATCGCCGGTGAACGCCGGTGGCGCGCCTCGCGCCTGGCCGGGCTGGAGGAAGTGCCGGCGGTCGTGCGTGAACTGGAAGACCGCACCGTCATCGCGATGGCGTTGATCGAGAACATCCAGCGCGAAGACCTCAATCCGCTCGAAGAAGCCGAAGCGCTGGCGCGCCTGGTCAGCGAGTTCACGTTGACCCACGCCGAAGCCGCCCAGGCCGTTGGCCGCTCGCGCGCCTCGGTGTCCAACCTGCTGCGCCTGATCGATCTGCCGATCGGCGTGCGCGTGCTGCTGGAAACCCGCCGCCTGGAAATGGGCCATGCCCGCGCGCTGCTGACGCTGGCGCCGGAACTGGCCACCAAGCTGGCCGAAGAAGCCGCCGAGCAGGGCTGGTCGGTGCGTGAAGTCGAGCACCGCGCGCAGCAGTTCGCCGCCGGCAAGGTACCGGGCGCACGCAAGGCCAAGCCGTCGCCGAGCGCGCCGCAGGCCGATATCGCATCGCTGGAAACCGAGCTGTCCGAATCGCTGGGCGCGAAAGTGGCGATCAGCCACGGCCGCGGCGGCAAGGGCAAGCTGGTCATCCACTACACCGACCTGGACACGCTCGATGGCGTGCTGGAGCGGCTGCGCGTCCGCCAGAACGGCTGACGCAGTTCTTCCCAAACGAGGTGCATGCAAGGCAATGAACCCCACCAAGGTCGACCGCAATCATCTATTGCGTCTGACCGACCTGCCGAATGTCGGGCCGGCCTGTGAAAAGGATCTCCGTCTGATCGGAATCCGGGTTCCCGCGCACCTGCGCGGGCGTGATCCCTACGATATGTATGCGCAGCTATGCCTGAAGACCGGCGTGGTGCACGACCCCTGCGTGATCGACGTCTTCCTGTCGGTGGTGCGCTTCATGGGTGGCGACGCGCCGCAGCCGTGGTGGGCGTACAGCAAGGAACGCAAGGAAACCCTGGCCAAGGACGCGCCGCTCACCTTGTGGTGAGGCAGGATGATGTTGGTGGCAATGAAGCGGAGCAGTGCATGACCATACTCGTCACCGGTGCCGCCGGTTTCATTGGCGCCTATACCTGCCAGGCCCTGATCGCACGCGGCGAGCGTGTGGTCGGGCTGGACAACTACAACGACTACTACGATCCGCAGCTCAAGCGCGACCGAGTGGCGGCGCTGTGCCCGCAGCTGGACCTGCGCACGCTCGACCTCACCGACCGTGACGGCCTGGCCGCGCTGTTCGATGAAATCCAGCCCACGCAGGTGATCCACCTGGCCGCGCAGGCCGGCGTGCGCTATTCGCTGGAAAACCCGCACATCTACGTCGAAAGCAACCTGGTTGGCTTCGTCAACATGCTGGAACTGTGCCGTCACCGTGGTGTGCAGCATCTGGTCTATGCGTCCAGCAGCTCGGTGTATGGCAACTCGGCGACGCCGCCGTTCTCCGAAGACCAGCGCGTGGACCAGCCGCGTTCGCTGTACGCGGCCACCAAGGTCGCCAATGAGTTGATGGCCTATACCTATGCGCAGCTGTACGGCCTGAAGGCCACCGGCCTGCGCTTCTTTACCGTCTATGGCCCCTGGGGCCGGCCGGACATGGCGCCGCTGCTGTTCTCGCGCGCGGTGCTGGCCGGGCGCAGCATCGATGTGTTCAACAACGGCCACATGCGGCGCGACTTCACACATGTTTCTGACATCGTCGCCGGTATCCTCGGGGCGCTGTCGCATCCCTCCACCCAGGCCACACCCCACCAGGTGTTCAACCTGGGCAACCACACCCCGGTGGAGCTGGAACATTTCATCGACGTGATCGCCTCGGCCGCGGGGCAACCGGCGCACAAGGTCTACAAGCCGATGCAGCCGGGCGACATGGTGGAAACCATGGCCGATACCTCGCGCGCCCAGGCCGCCTTCGGCTACGCGCCGGATACGCCGATCGAACTGGGCCTGCCGCCGGTGGTGGAGTGGTGCCGCAACTACTACGGGTTACGCCCCTGACTCACCTTCCGCTAAGTTGAGTTTTGGAAAATGCGTGACCTTTCCTCAAATGCACAACCTGCGGAAACCGCAATGAACCAGCCCAGCCTTTCAGTGGTTGTTCCCGTCTTCAACGAACGTGACAACGTCACCCCGCTGGTCAATGAAATCACCGCCGCGCTGCGCGGCCAGATCGATTTCGAGATCGTCTACGTCGACGACAACTCCAAGGACGACAGCCTGCAGGTGCTGCAGGCGCTGAAGGCGGCAAACCCGGAGCTGCGGGTGCTGCACCATGTCAGCCAGAGCGGCCAGAGCACGGCAGTGCGCACCGGCGTCAAGGCCGCTCGCGCGCCGTGGATCGCCACCCTCGATGGCGACGGCCAGAACGATCCGGCCGATATCCCCAAGCTGCTGGGCGCACGTGCCGGGGCCGAACCGCAGGTCAGGCTGTTCGCCGGCTGGCGCGTCAACCGCCAGGATTCGGGCAGCAAGCGCTGGGCCAGCAAATGGGCCAACGCCATCCGCGCGCGCATGCTGCGCGATGACACCCCGGACACCGGCTGCGGCATCAAACTGTTCGAACGCGCTGCCTTCCTCGACCTGCCGTACTTCGACCACATGCACCGCTACCTGCCGGCGCTGATGCAGCGTGCCGGCTGGAAGACGGTGAGCGTGCCGGTCAACCACCGCCATCGCACCGCCGGTGTGTCCAAATACAACAACCTTGGCCGCGCGCTGGTAGGTATCCGTGACCTGCGCGGTGTGGCCTGGCTGATCACCCGTTCCAAGCGCACCGCGGTGGAAGAGGTCTGAACATGGATTTCATGAACCAACCGTTGGTGTGGCTGGAGTGGACCGGCGTGCACATGTCGCCGTGGAAGCTGATCGGCCTGACCGGTGCGTTGATGTTCGGCGGCCGCTGGCTGGTGCAGTTCGTCGCCTCGCGGCGCGCCGGCAAGCCGGTGATCCCGCGCCTGTTCTGGTACATGAGCGTGCTCGGCAGCCTGATGACGCTGAGCTACTTCCTGTTCTCGTCCAAGCAGGATGCGGTGGGTGTGGTGCAGAACCTGTTCCCGGCGTTCACCGCGCTCTACAGCCTGCGCCTGGACATCAAGCACCGCGGCTGGCAGCGCGACAAAGCCGATCACTGAGCGGGCGACTATGCCCAAATCCGGCGGTTTGCCGCCCGAATCCGTCTAGGTCGGGCGGCAGCTTCAATGCGATGATCGGGGTGAATGAACCACCTGGGGAATACCGATCGTGAAATCGCCGTTGACCGTTGCGCTGCTGCTCACCCTTGGCCTGAGCGCCACCCCGGCCTTTGCCGCCGCACCGTCGGCCCCGGCCGCGCTGGCTACCCAATCGCTGGATGACCAGTTCAAGGCCATCTACGAGAAGGAATGGGCCTGGCGCCAGACCGGTGGCGGCGAAGCCAGCGAAGACAGCGACGCCCCGGCCAACAGCACGCGCCTGCCAGACGTCAGTGCCGCCGCACAGCAGGCGCGCTTGAAGGTATGGGACGAGGTGCTGGGCAAGCTCAAGGCCATCGACCCGGCCAAGCTCTCGGCCGAGAACCAGATCAACTACGCCATCTATCACTACCAGGTCGAAAGCCTGGCCGATGAAGTGCGCCTCGGCAGCTACGAGATGCCGTTCAATTCGGATTCCTCGTTCTGGTCGAATCTGAGTTTCATGGCGCGCCGTGAGATGAAGACCGCGGACGACTACCGCAACTACATCGCGCGCTTGAACGATGTGCCGCGCTACTTCGACCAGCAGATGGTCAACATGCGCGCCGGCCTTGCCCGTGGCTTCAGCGTGCCGCGCGCGGTGCTGGAAGGTCGCGATGTCTCCATCTCGACCGTGGCCGAGTTGAAGGACCCGACCGAGTCGCCGCTGTACGAGCCGCTGAAGAAGCTGCCCAACAGCATTCCCGCCGCCGAGCAGGCCAAGCTGCAGGCCGATGCCAAGCAGGCCATCAGCGGCAGCGTGGTGCCGGCCTTCGGCAAGCTGCTGACCTTCTACCGGCAGGAGTACGTGCCGCAGTCGCGCACCACCCTGGCCGCAGAGAAAATGCCCGGCGGCAAGGAGTTCTACCGCCAGCAGATCCGCGAATACACCACGCTCGACCTGAGCCCGCAGCAGATCCATGCGCAGGGTCTGGCCGAGGTGAACCGCATCCAGCAGGAAATGAACGCCATCATCGACAAGGTGGGCTTCAAGGGCAAAAGCGAGCAGACCCGCTTCGCCGACTTCCTCGAATTCCTGCGTACCGACCCGCAGTTCTACGCCAAGACGCCGGACGAACTGCTGTGGCGCGCGGCGTGGATTTCCAAGCGCGTGGACGGCGTGATCGGCAAATTCATGACCTTGCCGCGTGCCCGCTTCACCATCGTGCCGGTACCGCCGGACATCGCCCCGTTCTGGACCGCCGGCCGTGGCGGCATGGGCACCTACTGGCTCAACACCTACAACCTGCCGGCGCGGCCGCTGTACAACCTGCCGGCACTCACGTTGCACGAGTCCGACCCGGGCCACGCCCTGCAGGGCGCACTCGCCGCCGAGCAGACCGGCCAGCCCGAGTTCCGCCGCACTGCTTATATCTCCGCCTATGGCGAAGGTTGGGGCCTGTACACCGAGAAGCTCGGCGTCGACATGGGCATCTACCAGACCCCATACGAAGACTTCGGCCGCCTGACCTATGAAATGTGGCGCGCCTGCCGCCTGGTGATCGATACCGGTGTGCACCACTACGGCTGGGACCGCGACCGCGCGATCGCCTACCTGCGGGATCACACCGCGCTGAGCGAACACGAAGTCACCACCGAAGTGGACCGCTACATTTCCTGGCCGGCACAGGCGCTGAGCTACAAGCTGGGCGAGATCACCATCGTCAAGCTGCGCGCACAGGCCGAGAAGGAACTGGGCGACAAGTTCGACATCAAGGGCTTCCACGACGCCGTGCTCAAGCAAGGCTCGGTGCCGCTGCCGCTACTGGAGCAGCAGATCCAGGCCTACATCGCCGAGCGCAAAGCAGCGAAGTGAGTGCTCTGCTCCCTCCCTTGCGCAACGCGCAGGGGAGGGTTGGGGAGGGGTGCTCTTCGCAGTGACCCCAAGCTACATGCACAAGCAACAAGCAAAGCCCCCTTCCAGCTTCCTGCTTGGCTGCGCCAAAGGGGAGGGGCTGAAGGCCTTGAGGCCATGTCTCTGCATCGCCAGCAGATCAGCCGGTGTGCCTGCATGCCGCGCAGAACAGATCACCATTTTGTCGCACAACGTTGAAAATCTGCGCAGGTGCGGGACGGAATACCGTCAAGCTCGCATTTGGCGTGATAGACGTCACTATTTTTTAATGAAAATTAGCGTCAACTTTATGCCGCAAAAAAAAACTTATCACCTGTGAAAAACCGGTGATAGGTTTGCCCTGCTTTTTCCGGTTTACCTAGTAAAGGGCTCAAGAGATCGTCAGCGGACGATCCGCTGAGAGGAAAGACACATCCAGCATGGCCATGGCAGCAAACCATGGCGACAAGGAACGTGTTGCAACAGTTCCACGCCAGGGGGCGAACGGGTGTCCACAACGCAGTACCACTTCATTTCCGGACTGCCACGGTCGGGATCAACGTTGCTGTCGGCGTTGTTGCTGCAGAACCCGCGCTTCCACGCCGGCATGAGCAGCCCGCTGGGCACGCTGTTCGGTTCGGTGCTTGGGCAGTGCAGCGCCGGCAGCGAGTTCGGCCCGGTCATCGACCAGGACCAGCGCCGTCGCCTGCTGCGCGGCCTGTTCGACAACTACTACGCCGACAAACCGCAACCGGTCATCTTCGATACCAACCGCCAGTGGTGCGCACGCATGCCTGCCCTGCAGGAGTTGTTTCCGCAGGCCAAGGTCATCGCCTGCGTACGCAACGTGGCCTGGATCATGGACAGCATCGAGCGCCTGTACCGCGGTAACCCGTTCGAGAACACCAAGCTCTATGACGATGTCGAGCGCAATACCGTCTACAGCCGGGTCGACGCCCTGGCCCAGCGCAACCGCTTGGTTGGCTATGCCTGGAGTGCGCTGAAGGAAGCCTATTTCGGCGAGCACGCAGGTTCGCTGCTGCTGGTTGATTACGACCTGCTGGCGCACAGCCCGGACAAGGTGCTGCGGTTGGTTTATGAATTCATCGGCGAGCCGTGGTTCGAGCATGACTACGGCAACGTGCAGTACGACGCGGTGGAGTTCGATGCCGCCCTTGGGGTACGTGGCCTGCACAAGGTCCGGCCGAAAGTGGAGGTCCAGCAGCGGCGAACCGTGCTGCCGCCGGATCTGTTCCAGCAATACGCCGGCATGTCGTTCTGGGAAGACGGCACCGGCAGCGCGGCAAATGTGATCAGGAAACAGCAACCGGCCGTCGCCTCGTAGGTGCGATTGCATAAGGGCGGCGCACGCGCCGCGGGGAAACCGGCAATGGGCACTGCCTGTGGTGCCGGATGACGATGACAAACAATGCCTGCAGCGTACTGATGTGACGTGCAGGCCAGGAGAGCGGTATGTGGTGGAGCAAGCAGCGCAAGGCCAAGGTCGCAACCAGCAAGGTCGTCACCGCCACAGGTGCCGCCACGCCACCACCGTCGCTGATCATGGCGCTGGAAGCACGCATCATGTTCGATGCCGCCGTCGTGGCGACGGTAGCGGATGCTGTCGTTGATACCGGCCATGCGGTCACCCCGCATTTCGATGTGCCGCGCGAAGCGCCGGCCGCGGTCGATATCAGCGCCCGTGTTGTTGCCGACAGTGCTCCTGCTGCCAGTGGCGGCAACGTGCTGTTCATCGATTCCCGCGTGACCGATGCCGCCAGCCTGCTGGCAGGCGTGGCCGCCGACACCCAGGTGGTCTATCTGCAGGCTGGCAAGGATGGCCTGCAGCAGATGGCGGACTACCTCACCCAGCATCCTGGTGCCAACAGTGTGCAGATCATCGCCCATGGCAATGCCGGCGACCTGTGGCTGGGTACCACGTATCTGTCGGCCGACAATCTGGCAGCGCATGGCGAAGCGCTGGCCGATATCGGCAGCGGCGTGGCGGCGGGTGGTGACATCCTGATCTACGGCTGCTACACCGCCCAGGGCGAGCGCGGCCTGGCCTTCGTCAACGGGCTGGCACAGTTGACCGGTCGTGACATCGCCGCATCCGACGACCGTACCGGCGCTGGGGGTGACTGGGATCTGGAAATCGCCGTTGGCAGCATCGAAAGTGCCAGCGTGTTGTCCGCCCAGTCCACTGCGGCCTATGACTGGGGACTGGCGACGTGGACCGCCACCAACAGCGCCAACACCGGGGTCGGTTCGTTGCGCGCGGCCATCGCCTCGGCACAGGACGGCGACATTGTGACCTTCAACTCCGGCATGACGGTGCAGCTCACCGCCCAGCTGCTGATCAACAAGAACATCACCATCGATGGCGATCTGAACGATGACGGCGTGGCCGACGTGACTCTCGACGGCCAGTACCGCACCCGTGTGATCGAAATCAGCAGCGGCAAAACAGTGACCCTCGACGGCCTGGTGATTACCAGGGGCCTGGTCTCGGGCAGCGGCGGCAATGGCGGGTACGGCGCAAGCGGCGCCATGGGCGGGGGGATCTTCAACGCCGGCATCCTGACCTTGAACAACGTCACGGTTACCGGCAACGCAGCGGCCGGTGGCGGCGGTGGTGGCGGTGTCGTAGGCGCTCAATATGCGTCTTACGGCGGCGCAGGCGGCGGCGGTGGTGGTCTCGGCGGGCAAGGTGGTGGCAATGGTGGCGCTACTGGATCAGGAATCGACGCATACGCCGGGCAGCCTGGCAGCGGTGGTAGAGGGGGCAATGGTGGCGGTTGGGACGCCATGGGCGGTAGAGGCGGCTCCACCTTCGGCGGTGCCGGTGGTGTCGGCTTGTCTGGTTACAGCAACGGCGGCATTGGCGGCACCGCGAACAACGGCATGATTTCCATTGGCGGCGGCGGTGGCGGCTCCGGCTGGGACAACGTCGGTGGCGCAGGTGGCAATGCCGCTGGCGGCATTTACAACACCTTGACTGGCACCCTGAAAATCGTCGGCACGTCGGTCATCGCCAACAACATCGGCGCCGGTGGCGGTGGTGGCGGCGGCAGTGGTCTGGGCAGCAATAACTTCAATGGCGGTGACGGCGGACGGGGCGTCGGCGCGATCTGGAACCAGGGCGGTACCGTCTTGATCACCGCGTCCAATTTCAGCGCGATGACCGGCAACGCGGCCGACAGCGGCGCTGGCGGTGCAGAACTGAGCGGCGGCGCGCCGGGGGTGGCGCCCACGCCATTTGCTGCGATCTTCAACAACGGCGGAATGCTCAACACCGCTTACGTAGAGGCTCCGACAGCGTTCATCACGATGTCGAAAACGGCACTGAAAGTCGGCGACACCTCGCAGGTGACCTTCACCTTCAGCAAGGCGGTTACCGGTTTCAGCAACGCCGACCTGTCGATTGCCAATGGCACATTGACGAACGTGTCCAGCACCGACGGTGGACGGCTCTGGACGGCCACCTTCACGCCCACCAATGGCATCACCGACACCACCAATGTCATCACCCTCGACAACTCGGGTGTGACGGCAATTGCGGACGGCGTTGCCGGTACCGGCACAACCCGCTCCGGCAACTACTCAATCGATACCCAGCGACCGACCGCGACGATCGCGATGTCCGATACTGACCTGAAGATCGGTGATACCTCCCTGGTGACCATCACCTTCAGTGAAGCCGTGACCGGCCTCACCAACGATGACCTGACGTTTACCAACGGCACCATGAGCACTCTCGTCAGTGTCGACGGCGGCGTCAACTGGACGGCGACCTTCACCCCGACCAGCAACATCACCGACAGCACCAACCTGATCACCCTCAGCAACAGCGGCGTCGCCGACATTGCGGGCAACACCGGCACCGGCACCACCGATTCGAACAATTATTCGATCGATAACGTGCGCCCTACCGCGAGCATCGTGGTGGCCGACAATAGCCTGCGGGCCGGCGAAACCTCGCTGGTGACCTTTACCTTCAGCGAAGCGGTGACCGGTTTCACCAACAATGACCTGACCATCGCCAACGGCACCCTCAGCGCAGTGAGCAGCAGCGACGGCGGCATCACCTGGACGGCGACCTTTACCCCGAACAGCAACATCACCAGCACCACCAACCTGATAACGTTGAGCAACAGCGGCATCGCTGACCTGGCGGGCAACGACGGCAGCGGCACCACCAAATCCAACAACTTCGCCATCGATACCGAGCGCCCGACGGCGAGCATCGTGGTGGCTGACAACAGCCTGCGGATTGGCGAAACCTCGCTGGTGACCATCAGCTTCAACGAGGCGGTGATCGGTTTCACCAACAATGCCCTGACCATCGCCAACGGCACACTCAGCGCAGTGAGCAGCAGCGATGGCGGCAAGACCTGGACGGCAACCTTCACACCGAACAGCAACATCACTGATACCACCAACATCATCACCCTGGACAATACCGGAGTGATGGACGCGGCTGGCAATATCGGTAGCGGGACCACCGATTCGAACAATTACGCCATCGACACGCAGCGTCCGACCGCGACCATCGTGGTGTCCAGCTCGAGCTTGCGCATCGGTGAAACTTCGCTGGTGACCATCACCTTCAGCGAACCTGTGCCGGGCTTCACCAGTGCGGGTTTGAACATTATCAATGGCACGTTGACCGGGCTGAGCAGCGCCGATGGCGGCTTGACCTGGACAGCGACCTTTACCCCGACGGCAGGCATCACCAACACCACCAATGTGATCACTCTGGACAATAGCCGGTTTGTCGATGCGGCAGGTAACACCGGTACGGGCAACACCACTTCGAACAATTTCGTCATCGACACCCAGCGGCCGACCGCGACCATCGTCGTCTCCGACCCGGTACTGACCGCCGGTGAGACCTCGCTGGTGACCATCACCTTCAACGAAGCGGTGACCGGCTTCACCCTGAACGACCTGTCCGCCAGCCATGGCAGCCTGAGCTCCCTGAGCAGCAGCGACGGCGGTATCACCTGGACCGCGACCCTCACCCCGGATGCGAACGTCAAAAGCTCGACCAACAGCATCACCCTGGCCGATACCGGCATTGCCGATCTCGCTGGCAACGCAGGCACTGGCACCACCAGTTCGACTAGCTACAGCATCGACACCACCCGTCCGACCGCCAGCATCGTAGTCTCCAACCCGATGTTGAACATCGGCGGCACATCGCTGGTGACCATTACTTTCAGCCAGGCGGTGACCGGTTTCACCAACTCCGACCTGACCGTTTCCAACGGCACCCTCAGCGCGGTGAACAGCAGCGATGGCGGTATCACCTGGACGGCGACATTTACGCCGACCAACGGCATCACCAATGCCACCAACCTGATCACGCTTGACAACGCTGGCGTGCAGAGTATGTCGGGCAATGCCGGCAGTGGCACTACCGATTCAAACAATTATTTGATCGATACGGTGCGCCCGACTGCCACCATCGTGGTGGCTGACACAATGCTCGGCATCGGCCAGACCAGTCTGGTGACCATCACCTTCAGCGAAGCGGTAACCGGTTTCACCAACGCCGACCTGATCATCAGCAACGGTACGTTGAGTGCGGTGAGCAGCAGCGACGGTGGCATCACCTGGACCGCGACCCTCACCCCGGCGGCAGGCATCACCAACACCAGCAACATCATCAAACTGGACAACACCGGCTTTGTCGACAGCGCGGGCAACGCCGGTACTGCTACCACCGATTCGAACAACTATGTGCTCGATAGCCAGCGTCCAACGGCGACCATCGTCATGACTGACAGTGACCTGCGTCCCGGCGAAACCGCGCTGGTGACCATCACCTTCAGCGAGGCGGTGGCCGGCTTCGACAACTTCGACCTGAACGTCGCCAACGGCACCCTTAGCAACGTGTCGTCGATCGATGGCGGCATCACCTGGACGGCCACTTTCACGCCGGACATCGGTGTCACCGACCTTACCAACCTGATCGTCCTGAACAACACCGGTATCACCGACCTGGCCGGCAATACCGGCACCGGTACCACCAATTCGGCCAATTATCGGGTGCAGACCCAGGTGCCGACCGCCACCATCGTGGTTGCCGACACCTCGCTGAAGGTCGGGGAAACCTCGCTGGTGACCATCACCTTCAACGAAGCGGTCAGTGGTTTCGACAACAGCGATCTGACTATCGCCAACGGCACGTTGAGCAACGTCAGCAGCAGCGATGGCGGCATCACCTGGACCGCGACCTTCACCCCGACCAACAACATTACCGACAGCAGCAATCTGATCACCCTGAGCAACGCCGGGGTAGCCAACCTGTCGGGCAACAGTGGTGTCGGCACCACCGATTCCAACAACTTTGCCATCGACACAGCGCTGCCGACCGCTACCATCATCGTTGCCGACAACCGTCTGGGCATCGGTGAAACCACCACGGTGACCATCACCTTCAGCGAAGCGGTGAGCGGTTTCGATCTGTCGGACATCAGCGTCGCCAACGGCGTGCTGTCGAACCTGACCAGCAGCGATGGCGGCATCACCTGGACCGCGACCCTTACGCCCACAGCCAACGTCAACGGTGCGACCAACCTGATCGTGATCGACACCGCCGGGGTGCAGGATCTGGCCGGTAATCTGGGTGCCAGCATCGCGATATCCAACAACTACATCGTGGATGCAACTAGGCCAACCGCAACCATCGTCACCGACCCTGTCGTCGGCATCGGCCAGAGCGGCGTGGTCACGATCACCTTCAACGAGGTGGTGACAGGCCTGGATATTTCTGACTTTGTCGTCAGCAATGGTGTTCTGAGCGATTTGGTAACCAACGATGGTGGCAGGACCTGGACGGCAACCTTGACCCCTTCGGCCAATGTGCAGAGTGCCAGCAACAGGATCACGCTGGACACCGCCCTAGTGGAGGATCTGGCGGGCAACATCGGTGCTACCTCCAGCAGCTCAGACAACTATGTGATTGACACGGTGCGGCCGACGTCCAGCATCGTGGTGGCCGACACCAATCTGCAGGCTGGTGAGACCACCACGGTCACCATCACCTTCAGTGAAGCGGTCAGCGGTTTCGATCTATCGGATCTGAGCGTGTCCAATGGCGTGCTGTCCAACCTGGTCAGCAGCGACGGCGGCAAGACGTGGACAGCCACCTTGACCCCGTCGGTCAATGTGGAAAGCACCAGCAACCTGATCACACTGAACAATGCGGACGTGGAAGATATTGCTGGCAACGCCGGTACGGGCGCGGCTGCTTCCAACAACTACGCCATCGACAGCTTGCGGCCGACCGCCAGCATCGTGGTGGCCGACAGCAATCTGCAGGCCGGTGAGACGACTACGGTCACCATCACCTTCAGTGAGGCGGTCAGCGGCTTCGACCTGTCCGACCTCAGCGTGGTCAATGGTGTGCTATCTGGCTTGGTCAGCAGCGACGGCGGCAAGACCTGGACAGCGACCTTGACCCCGTCGGTCAACGTGGAAAGCACCAGCAACCTGATCACGCTGAACAACAGCGGCGTGCAGGACGCGGCCGGCAACAGCGGCGTGGGTAACACCACTTCCAATAATTACGCCATTGACAGCTTGCGGCCGACGGCCAGCATCGTGGTGACCGACAGCAATCTGCAGGCCGGCGAAACCACCACAGTGACCATCACCTTCAATGAAGCGGTCAATGGTTTCGACCTGTCCGACCTGAGCGTGGCCAATGGCGTGTTGTCCAACCTGGTCAGCAGCGACGGCGGCAAGACCTGGACGGCAACCTTGACCCCGTCGGTCAACGTGGAAAGCACGACGAACCTGATCACGCTGGACAACAGTGGCGTGCAGGACGCAGCCGGCAACATCGGCACGGGCACGATTGCTTCCAACAACTACGCCATCGACAGCTTGCGGCCGACCGCCAGCATCGTGGTGGCCGACAGCAATCTGCAGGCCGGTGAAACGACTACGGTCACCATCACCTTCAGTGAGGCGGTGAGTGGTCTGGATGCCAGCGATTTCACCGTCGCCAACGGCAGCTTGAGTGGTCTGAGCAGCAGCGATGGTGGGATTACCTGGACCGCTACCCTGACTCCGACGACCAATGTCGAGAGCACCAGCAACCTGATTGCGCTGGACAACACCGGCGTGCAGGACGCAGCAGGAAACACCGGCACGGGTAGCACTGCCTCCAACAACTACGCCGTCGACAGCCTGAGGCCGACCGCCAGCATCGTGGTGGCCGACACCGCGCTGCAGGCTGGTGAAACCACCACCATCACCATTACCTTCAATGAAGCGGTCAGCGGTTTCGATCTGTCGGATCTGAGTGCGGCCAACGGCGTGCTGTCCAACCTGGTCAGCAGCGACGGCGGCAAGACCTGGACGGCGACCTTGACCCCGTCGGCCAACGTCGAAAGCACCAATAACCTGGTCACGCTGAACAACAGCGGCGTGCAGGACGCGGCAGGCAACAACGGCACCGGCAGCACTGCCTCCAACAACTACGCCATCGATAGCCTGCGGCCGACCGCCAGCATCGTGGTGACGGACAGCAATCTGCAGGCCGGCGAGACCACCACGGTCACCATCACTTTCAGTGAAGCAGTCAGCGGTTTTGATCTGTCGGATCTGAACGTCGCCAACGGCGTGCTGTCCAACCTGGTCAGCAACGATGGCGGCAAGACCTGGACGGCGACCTTGACGCCTTCGGCCAACGTCGAAAGCACCAACAACCTGATCACGCTCAACAACAGCGGCGTGCAGGACGCGGCAGGAAACAGCGGCGCGGGCAGCACTGCCTCCAACAACTACGCCATCGACAGCCTGCGGCCGACCGCCAGCATCGTGGTGGCCGACAGCAATTTGCAGGCCGGTGAGACGACTACGGTCACCATCACCTTCAATGAAGCGGTCAGCGGTTTCGATCTGTCGGATCTGAACGTCGCCAACGGCGTGCTGTCCAACCTGGTCAGCAACGATGGCGGCAAGACCTGGACGGCGACCTTGACCCCGTCGGCCAACGTCGAAAGCACCAACAACCTGGTCACGCTGAACAACAGCGGCGTGCAGGACGCAGCAGGAAACAGCGGCACTGGCAGCACTGACTCCAACAACTACGCCATCGACAGCCTGCGGCCGACGGTGACCATCGTCCGTGACCCGGGGCCGACAAACGTGACCTCGTCTGGCTTCACCATCACTTTCAGTGAGGCTGTCAGCGGCGTGGATGTCGCGGACTTCGCGCTGCTGGCCACCGGCTCGGCGACGGCCACAATCAGCTCCGTGGTGCAGGTCGACAGCCGCACCTACCGGGTGCTGGTAAAGGATATAAATGGGGTTGGCAACCTTTCGCTGGTGCTGACGCAGGCAGGCAGCGGCATCGTGGATCAGGCGGGCAACCAGCTGGCCTCTGACCAGAGCAGCGTACCGAACCCCGTGGCCGTGCTCGCACCGGTGTTGTTCGTGCCAGACCCACCGAGCTATGAATTCCCCGGCGAGCCCGACGCGGTTGCGCCCGTGCTCGGCCCGACGCAGAACGTGGTGCTTGGGGCTGTATCCGGCATACAGGAACAGACCCTGCTGACGATGCGGACGCAAGCGCAGGAGCAACGTCCCGCAATCGAATCCAGCATGCACCTGCTCGATCTGCAGCAGAAGCTGGAGCAGTTGAATCTGGATCCGCCGAAGCTGCATGCGCAGGAGCCGTTCGAGCTCAACCTGCTTGCCGGGGTGGTTGATCCGGTAGTGGCTGCCCAGGCACAGCTGGCAGACGGCGGCAGCCTGCCATCGTGGTTGTCATTCGACCCGCTGACCGGCGTGCTCAAGGGCAAGGCGCCGCGAGGCTTCGTTGGCACCGTCGAAGTGCGTATCACTTTGATTCTCGAAGACGGCAGCTCGGTGTCCAAGGTGGTGCGTCTGCAGTTCGAGCGCGCGCCTGATGCGCGGGATTCTGCGCGCGCGGGTTCAGCCGATACGGCTGCACCTGCTGGCAAGCCGGGCCTGCATGCCCAGTTCTCGCAGCACCAGCGAGATGCGTCGCTACAGCAGCTCATGCAACAGCTTGCCGCGGTACCCATGGCCGCCACCACCGCAGTGGAAAGCCGCCAATGAATCTGTTCCTCCGCATTCCAACTCTCTCTCATAACGAATCAAAGGAATTCAAGGTGAATCAATCCACAGCCTCCGGAAAGTTGCTGTTAGCGGTCGCGACGACAGCGTTGCTGGCAGGCTGTGCGATCAAGCCAAGGCCATTCTCGGAGGAAGAGCGCAAGGCGCTGGTTGCCGAGGGTCGGCAGTCGCTGTTCGTGGGCCAGGCGCCGCTGGCGGCGCCGGTCACCCTGGAAGAGGCAATGGCGCGCGCCCTGAAGTACAACCTGGATTACCGGGTCAAGATCATGGAAGAGGCGGTGGCGCAGCGGCAGCTGGATCTGTCCAGCGTCGACCTGCTGCCCAAGCTCACCGCATCGGCCGGCTACGCCTCGCGCGACAATGTGCTGGCGTCGTCGTCGCAGGACATCGTGTCAGGTAACCAGTCGCTGGTTCCATCGACTTCCAGCGAGCGCGACAGCCATCGCGGTGATCTGTCGTTCTCATGGAACGTGCTCGATTTCGGCGTCAGCTACTACGGTGCGCGCCAGCAGGCCGATCAGGTTCTGGCTGCGCGTGAACGTCGCCGCAAGGTCGTGCACATGCTGATGCAGCAGACCCGCATGGCGTACTGGCAGGCCGCCGGTGCACAGCGCTTGGAAAGCCGCATCGAGCCGCTGCTGGCTGAGACGCGCAAGGCCATCGAAGATTCCAAGGCCATCGAGAACGAGCGCCTGCAGACTCCGCTGAACGCCTTGAATTACCAGCGCGAACTGCTGGACCTGGTGCTGCAGCTGGAAGCCATCCGCAATGAGCTGCAGCAGGCCAAGCCCAAGCTGGCCGCGCTGATGAACATTGCACCGGGCACCGAGTTCCAGTTGGCCGCGCCGACCGACCTGCAGGTGCCGCAGCTGCGGCTGAAATCCGAAGACATGGAAGAGGTTGCCCTGAGCAACCGCCCGGAGCTGATCGAAGCTGCCTACAAGGAGCGTATTGGTCTGGTGGAAACCCGCAAGGCGATGCTGCGCCTGCTGCCCGGCCTGCAGCTGCAGACCGGCGCGCATTACGACAGCAATCAGTTCCTGGTCAACAACAGCTGGCGTGATGCCGGGCTGCAGGTAGGCTGGAATCTGCTCAACCTGGTCAATGCCGGCAAGATCAAGCGTGGCGCACAGGCGCAGTACGACCTTGCCCGCGAACAGCGCCTGGCCATGAACATGGCGGTGCTGACCCAGGTGCATGTGGCCGCGCTGGACTATGCCGGCCGCCAGCAGCAGTACGATCTGGTGCGCCAGTCCGATGATGTGCGCCAACGCATCCTCACCCACACCCGCAACGCGGTCGCCGCCAATGCCGACGGCCGCCTGTCCGAGATCCGCGCCTCCACCGGCGCGCTGATGTCGGAGCTGCGCCTGTATCAGAGCTACGCCGCCATGCAGGGCGCTTACGGCCAGCTGGTTGCCTCGCTGGGTCTGGACCCGCTGCCGGACAGCGTCGGCAGCCATGACGTCGCCGCCCTGAGCCAGGCCCTGCAGGCCACCGAGCAGCATTGGCTGCAGCAGATCGATACCCGTCGTGCGGAGGCTGTGCAGCCGTGAAGTCGTTGTTGATGAGCGCCGCGCTGTTGGCGCTGCCGGTCATGGCACAGGCGGTATCGTTGCCGCCTTCCAGCACCAGCCAGATCCGCACCCAGTTGGTGGCACGCAATGAAGTCGTCATCTCCAGCCAGATCTCGGCGCGGATCGATCGTCTGGATGTAAAGGAGGGCGATTCGTTCCGGCGTGGCCAGCTGCTGGTGGGTTTTGACTGCGGCATGCTGGCTGCGCAGCTGGCGCGTGCGGAGGCATCGTCGCAGGCCGCGCGCAAGCAGCTGCAGGTCAACGAGCGCTTGGCCGAGCTGCAATCGGTGGGCCAGCTAGAGCTTGAGCAGGCGCGGGCCAAGGCGCGTGAGACCGCAGCGGAGGCTACCTATGGCCGTGCCAGCATGGCCGGCTGCCGCATTACCGCGCCGTTCGATGGACGGGTTGCCAAGCGCGCGGCGGCACCGGCCGAATACGTCACTCCGGGCAAGCCGTTGCTGCAGATCGTGGATACCGGCAACCTGGAAGTACAGTTGATCGTTCCTTCGCGTTGGTTGCGTTGGCTCAAGCCCGGCACGGCGTTCACCGTGCATGTGGATGACCTCGACCTCGATGTGCCGGCGACGATCTCGCGATTGGGCGCGGCGATTGATCCGGTCAGCCAGACAGTGACGGTCAGTGGCCGCATCACCGCCGCCAATCCGTCGTTGTTGCCCGGCATGAGTGGCGTTGCGCGCTTCACCCAGCCGCGATGAGTGAAGGTACTGCACCGGTATTGATGGGCCTGCTGCAGATCTCGCGCCGCGCGCGTGAGGTTGGCACGCTGCAGGAGTTGGGCTTCGTCGCCGTCAATGAAACCCGTGGCCTGCTGAACTATCGGCAGGCTGCGCTATGGGTGGATGGCAGCGGTGGCCACCTGCAGTCCTTGTCGGGCGTTGCCCGGCCGGATCCGGGCGCACCGTTTGCACAGTGGCTGGCGCGGGTGTTCCGCGCGGTGTTGCCGGTGGCTTCGGTGCGTCGGCTGCAGGCTGACGAGTTGTCCGCGATGTTGGGCGAGGAGTGGACCGAATGGTTGCCTGCATTTGCCTTGCTGGTGCCGCTGCAACATCCGCAGCTGGGCAACGAGACGGTGTTGCTGCTGGCCCGCGATGAACCCTGGCAGGATGCCGAGCTGGCGCTTGCCACCGAGCTGGGTGCTGTCTATGGCCACGCCCTTTACGCGCAGCGGCCGGCACGGCGTCCGTTGGCCTGGTTGCGGCAGTGGCTGCAGCCACGGCGGACACGCTGGCGCGTAGCGCTGGCGTTGCTGGTGGTAGCGGTGTTTCCGATCCGCCTGTCGACCTTGGCTCCGGCCGAAGTGACCGCCGTGCGCCCGTCGGTGATGCGAGCACCGTTGGACGGCATCGTCGACCGACTTGACGTGCGCCCAAATCAAGCGGTGGAGGCTGGCGCGCCACTGTTCTCGCTGGACACCACCACTTTGCGCGGGCAGTACGCAGGCGCCAGCAAGGCGGTGGAAGCGGCGCAGGAGCAGTACCGGCAAGCGGCCCAGTTGGCGGTTACCGATGACAAGAGTCGCCTGGAGATGACCCGCAAGTTGGGCGAGCTGCGCCAGCACCAGGTGGAGCTGCAGCATGCGACGGAAATGTTGGATCGCATCCAGGTCAAGGCACCAAATGCCGGTGTGGCGGTGTTCGACAACATCGACGAATGGACCGGCAAGGCAGTGGTCGCGGGCGAGAAAGTGCTGATGCTGGCTGATCCGGAAAGCGTGGAGATCACCGCTTTCATGCCCGCTGCCGACCAGATCACCTTGCAGCCCGGCTCCAAGCTTGTGTTCTACCCCAAGGGCGCACCGTTCTCGTCCTACCAGGCAACGGTGCAGTCGGTGGCCTACCGTGCGGCGACCACCGAGGAAGGCGTGCTTGCCTACCGGGTCAAAGCGAGCTTGGTGCCCGAGCAGGCGCTGCCGCGGTTGGGCTTGAGTGGCAGCGCACGCCTGCATGCCGGACGGGTGCCGTTGATCTATTACGTGCTGCGCCGTCCGCTGGTAGCGGCGCGTCAGTGGCTGGGTTGGTAAGTGATGTTGGAGCAGACCCCTTCGGCATTGCCGACCCTGCGTGAGGAGCTGGCCTTGCATGCGGCGCCAGCGGCCAGTGATGGTTCGCCGGCATGGACGCTGCATGATCCGGCCGACAACCGGTTCTTCCAGATCGGCTGGGCGGCATTCGAGATTCTTTCGCGCTGGCCGCTGGGTACCGCTGAAGCAGTGGTGGAAGCGGTCAACAGCCAGACCACGTTGCACATCGAAGCCAGCGACGTGCTTGGGCTGGTCGATTTCGTGGTGCGCCATGATCTGGTCGTAGTCGGCTCGGCGCAGGCCAGCGCACAACTGCAGCAGAACGCATTGCGGCACAAGCTTTCCACCGGCAAATGGCTGTTGAAGAACTACCTGTTCGTACGGATTCCGCTGGTGCGGCCGATGCCGTTCCTGCGTGCGGTGTATCCATGGATACGCGGCGTCTACAGCAGTGGCTTCTGGTGGTTGATCGCTGCCGTTGCCACGCTAGGGCTGTATCTGGCTTCACGGCAATGGGATAGCTTCCTGCATACCTTCCAGGCCTATGGCAGTTGGCAGGGTTTGCTGGGCCTTGGCATCGCGCTGAGCGTTGGCAAGATCGTGCACGAGCTGGGCCATGCCTTTACCGCCTACCGTTATGGCTGCCGCGTGCCGGCCATGGGCGTGGCCTTGCTGGTGATGTGGCCGGTGCTCTACACCGATACCAATGAGGCCTGGAAACTACGCTCACGCCGCCAGCGCCTGCATATCGGCGCGGCCGGCATCCTCGCCGAGCTGGCGTTGGCGGCGGTGGCGCTGCTGTTGTGGAATTTCTTGCCGGAGGGTGCGCTGCGCTCTGGTGTGTTCATGCTCGCCACCAGCACCTGGCTGGTGACCGTGGCGATCAATGCCAGCCCGTTCATGCGCTTTGATGGCTACTTCCTGTTGTCAGATTGGCTGAACCTGCCCAACCTGCACGAGCGTTCGTTTGCTTTTGGCCGTTGGTGGCTGCGTGAGCAGCTGTTTGCTTATGGCGACCCTGAGCCGGAGTCGCAGCCGCCGGTTCGGCGCACCTTCCTGATCGCATTTGCCTATGCCACCTGGCTGTACCGGTTCTTCCTGTTCCTGGGTATCGCCTTGCTGGTCTACCACGCCTTCTTCCGGGCGCTGGGTATCGTGCTGCTGTGCGTGGAGCTGGGTTGGTTCGTGCTGCTGCCGGTAGCGCGTGAGTTGCGCCAATGGTGGCAGCGGCGTGGTGAGCTGGCCTGGTCGGCGGTGACCAAGCGCTCGCTGCTGCTGGTGTCCGCCCTGCTGCTGGTGTTGCTGTTGCCTTGGCAGTCGCGTGTGCACGCACCTGCGCTGCTGTCTGACGCGCAGGTACAGGAAGTACACGCGCCAGAGCTGGCCAGATTGTTGAGCTTGTCAGTGGATGACGGTGAGCGGGTCGTGGCTGGACAGGTGCTGGCGCGATTGGAATCACCGGACCTGGACTATCGACTTGCCCGCGCCACTGCCGAGCTGGAGCAGCTGGACTGGCAGGTGCGCCAGCAGCCCTTCGATGAAGAGCTGCGGGCGATGGGGCCAGCGCTGGGCAAGCAACGCGATGCCGCACGTCAGGTGCAGCAGGGCTTGGCCGCACAGAAAGCCAATCTGGTGGTGCGGGCGCCTTTTGCCGGGCGTATCAGCGATCTGAACCCGGCCTTGGCTGGCGATGCCTGGATCGCCCGTGGCGAATCGCTGCTGCGGGTCGTCGCGGCCAGCGGCGTCAAAGGCGAGGCCTATATCCCCGAGCAGGAGATGGCGCGTATCCAGCCCGGCGCGGTGGTGGCGTTTGTTGCCGATCTGGCGGAGGCTGGCAATGCGCGCTGCCAGGTGCAGGCGCTGGACCGTGTGCCGGTTGCGATACTGGGTGAGGTGGCAGCAGCCAGCCTGCACGGCGGGGCGATAGCGAGCGTTCGCGACGCACATGGCGCGTTGGTGCCGCTGACGCCGGTGTTCCGCATGCGCTTTGCCAACTGTGATCGCGCGCCGCGCCTGGATACCGAGCTGGCCGGGCAGATCGTGGTGTCGGGCGAGCGGCAAAGCCTGCTTGGCCGTGGCGTGCGTTGGGTGATGACCTTGTTCCATCGCGAAGCAGGGCTCTGACCGCGCCAGAGCCAGTGCTCCCTCCCTTACGCAGCGCGCAGGGTGCTTTGCCCCCTCCCTCTGGCGCTGCCTAGGGGTTGAAGAAGGCCTGCTTGCGCGCCGCGCGCGGGCTGCTCTTGGCAGTGACCCGAAGCTGCACGTACAGGCGACCAGCAAAGCCACCCCCTCCCAACCTCCCCCTTGGCTGCGCCAAAGGGGAGGGGCAACAGCGCACAGCTGAACCACCGCAACCACACTGCGATTGTGTAACCCATCGAGCACCAGCTAACCTGCGCCGATGCTGCACGCCCTGCGCCACCGCCGCCTCCACCTGCTACGCCTGCTGATGCTGGCGCTGGTCGGCATTGGCGTGTTCGGCACTTCGCTGGCTGCAGCACTGACCGACATCCACATGCTGGCGCATACCGACATCGGTGCCGACGTGCACGAGCACGACGACAGCAAGCTGGCCATGGCCCCGGATGCCGAGGACAGCGCCAATGCATTGCTGCACGCGCTGGTGCATTGCGTGGACTGCCACGGTCACGGCGGCGTACTGCCCACCGTTACCCCGGCCTGGATCGTGGCATCGCCGCCTGCACAGCAGGCCGTCGCCATACTTGGCACGCAACGGGTCACGCACCCGACCGAGAGTCTGTTCCGCCCCCCGATAGCTGTCTGACGTTCCGGCCCTCTGGCCGGCCCCCACGTCTGAACCTGCTATCTGGAGAAACCCATGTGGATGCGCTTGGCGGCTGTTGTCGCCTTTGCGCTGGTGCCGCGCGCGTATGCGCAGGTGCCGGCGTCTGCTGTGCCGTTGACGCTGGACGATGCCATCGTCCGCGTTGCCCTTGATCACCCCGAACTGCGTCTGATCGATGCGCAGCGCCCCGTACTTGAAGCCCGCCGCGACGCCGCGCTGCTGCACCCGCCGATGCAGTTGGGCGTGGAGCTGGAAAACCTGCTCGGCAGCGGTGATACCCGCGGCGTGCAGGGCGCCGAAGCCACGGTCAGCCTGTCCGGCGTACTGGAGCGCGGCGACAAGCTCGACGCCCGCCGCATGCTGGCCCAGGCCAATATTGATGCCTTGGCGCCGCAACGTGCCACCGCCAGACTCGATCTGCTGGCAGAGACCGCGCGTCGGTATCTCGCCGTAGCGCAAGCGCAGTCGGCATTGCAGATCGCCAACACCGATATCGAACAGCGTCGCCGTGCCGTCGATGCCGCGCGCCTGCGCCTGCAGGCCGGCGCTTCGCCGGAGTCGGTGTTGTTCACTGCGCAGGCAATGCTGGCGCAGGCGGAACTGGATCGCGATCGCGCAATCGAAGAAGCCAGCGCAGCGCGGCTGTCGCTGGCCGCGTTGTGGGGGGCGCGCACTCCAGACTTCAAGATGGTGAGCGGTGATGCGCTGCAACTGCCGACACTGCGCGATTTCGCCTTGCTCAATGACGATCTGCAGCGCGCCCCCGAACTGGCCGAACTGCTCGGCGAGCAGCGCATCCGCGAAGCCCAGCTGCAACTGGTGCGCACCCGTAGCCGTCCTGATTGGAACTGGCAGGTGGGCGTGCGCAACAGCCGTGCCGACAATGCGACTTCACTGGTCGGTGGCTTCAGTATTCCGCTGGGCAGCGCCCGCCGTGCCGCGCCGGAAATCCGCGAGGCCGAGGCTGATCTCGCATTGCTGCCGTATCAGCGCCAAGCCCGCCAGCAGCAGCTCTACGCCACCCTGGCCGAAGCACACGGCCGCTATGTCACCGCGCGCCTGGAAGTGCAGCGTATGCAGGCCGATGTTCTGCCGCAGCTGCAGAAGGCAGAACGTGCCGCCGAACGCGCCTGGCGCGCCGGTGCCGCCAGCTACATGGAATGGGCGCAGCTGCAGGCCATGCGCATCGAGGCGCGCCAGCGCCAGTTGGATGCGGCCATCGCCGCACAAACCGCGCTGATAGAAATCCAGCGCCTTACCGGCCAGGGAATGCTGGCCACCGATGCAACCGTTGCCGTGGAGAACGCACGATGAGCCGTCCGATGAATGTTGTAGCTGCCGGCGTGCTGGCAATGAGTCTGATGTTGGCCGGTTGCGGTGCAAAGCCGGCCGCGGAAGCCTCCGACGGAGCAGCGGAAGAAGCTGGCCACGACCACGCTGAGGAAAAGGGTGATGACGCAGATGGTCACGCCCACGAAGAGGGCGAGGAAGCAGAAGCCGACAGCACAACCATCAAGGCCGCCATGGCCGAGCAGGCCGGGATCCGCAGCGCTGCCGTGCAGGCCGGCACCATCGCCGATGAGCACGAAGTGCAGGGCTTGTTGACGCCGGTGGACGGCCGCGTTGCCCAGGTGATGGCACGCTTCCCCGGGCCGGTACGCACGTTGCGGGCCAATGTGGGTGACCGCGTCCGTGCCGGCCAGACCCTGGCCAGCATCGACAGCAACCTGAGCCTGACCACCTACAGCGTCAGCGCGCCAATCAGCGGCGTGGTGCTGTCGCGGCAGGCACAGGTGGGTGCGGTGGCGGGCGAGGGCACGCCGCTGTTTGAAATCGGCGACCTGTCCGAACTGTGGGTGGACCTGCATATCTTCGGCAAGGACACCCAGCACATCACCGCCGGCGTACCGGTGACGGTGACGCGTATGACCGATGGCGTCAGCCAGACCACCACACTGGAACGCGTTCTGCCCGGCACCGCCACCGCAAGCCAGAGTACCGTGGCCCGCGCCAGCGTGCGCAATGACGACGGCCTGTGGCGGCCCGGTGCGGCGGTGAAGGCTCGCATCGTGGTGGCGATGCAGCCGGCCGCGGTCGTCGTGCCTTTGTCGGCATTGCAGACCATGGAAGGCCGCGAGGTGGTATTCGTTCGTGAGGGCGATACCTATAGCGCACGTCCGGTGGTGCTGGGCGCACGCGATGCCGGCAAGGTCGAGGTCAAGGACGGCCTGCGTGTCGGTGAGCAGGTCGTGGTCGAGCAGAGCTATGTGGTCAAGGCCGACATCGGCAAGGCGGGGGCCGCGCATGAACATTGATCATCGCCCCTCCCAACGCGGAGGGCGCCGCCATGCTTGAGCGCATCATCCGCAGTGCCATCGCCCATCGCTGGATGATGATGGTGCTCACCTTCGCGTTGATCGCGATTGGCAGCTGGAGCTTCACTCGCCTGTCCATCGATGCAACGCCGGACATCACCAATGTGCAGGTGCAGATCAACACCGCCGCCGACGGTTACTCACCGCTGGAAACGGAACAACGCATCACCTATCCGGTGGAAACGGTGATGGCGGGTCTACCGAAGCTCGAACAGGTACGTTCCTTGTCGCGCTACGGCCTGTCGCAGGTGACGGTGGTGTTCAAGGATGGCACCGACCTGTACTTCGCCCGCCAACAGGTAGCCGAACGCCTGCAGCAGGTGAAGTCGCAGTTGCCGGAAGGCCTGGACCCGCAGTTGGGGCCAATCGCCACCGGTCTTGGCGAGATCTTCATGTACACCATCGACGCCGATCCCAAGGCGCGCAAGCCCGATGGATCGCCATACACCGCCACCGACCTGCGCACCTTGCAGGACTGGGTGGTGCGGCCGCAGCTGCGCAATGTACCGGGCGTCACCGAGGTCAACACGATTGGTGGCTACCAGCGGCAGATCCATATCACCCCGGACCCGGCCAAGCTGCGTGCGCTGGGGTTCACCCTGGATGACGTGGCCGAGGCAGTGGAAGGCAACAACCAGAACATCGGTGCCGGTTACATCGAACGCAACGGCCAGCAGTTCCTGGTGCGTGTGCCGGGGCAAGTCGCGGGACTGGAGGAGATCGGCAACATCGTGCTGGCCCGCCGCGAGGGCGTGCCGATCCACGTGCATGACGTAGCAGACGTGGCGGAAGGGCCGGAGTTGCGCAGCGGTGCCGCCACCCAGAATGGCCACGAAGTGGTGATGGGCACGGTGGTGATGCTGGTCGGGGCAAACAGCCGCGAGGTGGCGCAGGCCGCTGCGGCCAAGCTGGAACAGGCGCAGCGCAGCCTGCCCGAAGGCGTCACCGTTACCGCCAGCTATGACCGTACCGCGCTGGTAGATCGCACCATTGGAACTGTCGCCAAGAACCTGTTGGAAGGCGCGCTGTTGGTGATCGTGGTGTTGTTCCTGTTGCTGGGCAACTTCCGTGCGGCGCTGATCACTGCCGCGGTGATTCCGCTGGCGATGCTGTTCACGCTGACCGGTATGGCACGCGGTGGTGTGTCCGCCAACCTGATGAGCCTTGGAGCGTTGGACTTTGGCCTGATTGTTGATGGCGCGGTGATCATCATCGAGAACTGCCTGCGTCGCTTCGGCGAACGCACGCACGCGCTGGGCCGGGCGATGACCCGCGAGGAGCGCTTTGCCGAAACCGCCAGCGCCACTGCCGAAGTCATCCGGCCCAGCCTGTTCGGCCTCGGCATCATCACCGCGGTCTATCTGCCGATCTTCGCGCTGACCGGCGTCGAAGGAAAAATGTTCCACCCGATGGCGATCACCGTGGTGCTCGCGCTGAGCGGCGCGATGCTGCTGTCGCTGACCTTCGTTCCTGCGGCTATCGCGATGTTCCTCGGCGGCCGTGTGGAGGAGAAGGAGAACCGGCTGATGGCGTGGTTGCGCGCACGCTACGAGCCGTTGCTGGCGTGGGTGATGCGACGCGGGCGCTTGGTGGTTGCCGGTGCCTTGGTGCTGGTGGTTGCTTGTGGCTTGTTGGCAACGCGGCTGGGCAGCGAGTTCGTGCCAAACCTCGATGAAGGCGATGTCGCCATGCATGCCATGCGCATCCCCGGCACCAGCCTCACGCAATCGGTGAACATGCAGAAGCAGGTGGAAGCACGCCTGCAGCAACTGCCGGAAGTGGAGAAGGTGTTCTCCAAGATTGGCACGCCGGAAGTCGCCTCGGACCCGATGCCGCCCTCGGTCGCCGATACCTTCATCATGATGAAGCCACGCAAGCAGTGGCCGGACCCGCGCAAGCCGCGCAGCCAGCTGCTGGCCGAACTGGAAGCTGCGGTGGAGGAGCTGCCGGGCAACAACTACGAGTTCACCCAGCCGATCCAGATGCGCATGAACGAGTTGATCTCGGGCGTGCGTGCCGACGTGGCGGTGATGCTGTTTGGCGACGATATGGAGACTCTGGCGCAGGTCGGCCAGCGGATTGTTGCGGTCGCCAACAAGATTCCAGGTGCGGCTGATGTGCGCCTGGAGGAGACCAGTGGTCTGCCGTTGCTGACGGTTACGCCAAACCGTGCGGCATTGGCGGGTTACGGGCTCAACCCGGGCCAACTGCAGTCCACGGTATCCACAGCGGTTGGCGGGCGGGTGGCCGGGCAGTTGTTCGAAGGTGATCGACGTTTCGATATCGTCGTGCGCCTGCCGGAAAGCATCCGCCAGGATCCGGCGGCACTTGCCGATCTGCCGGTGTCACTGGAACCTGCGTTGGCACAGGACAGTGCCGATGAATCCAGCCGTGCGGGTGGCTGGCGCAGTGGCGATGCGCGCACGGTTCCGTTGCGTGAATTGGCGAGCATCGAAAGCAGCGAAGGGCCGAACCAGATCAACCGCGACAACGGCAAGCGCCGGATCGTGATCACCGCCAATGTGCGTGATCGCGATCTCGGTGGCTTCGTCAGCGAGCTGCAGCAGGCCATCGACACGCAGGTAAAGGTACCGGCTGGTTATTGGGTGGAATACGGCGGCAGCTTCGAGCAGCTGATCTCGGCCAGCCAGCGTTTGGCGGTTGTTGTGCCGGTGACCTTGCTGCTGATCTTCGCGTTGTTGTTCTGGGCCTTCGGCTCGGCGCGCGATGCCAGCATCGTGTTCAGCGGTGTGCCTCTGGCACTGACTGGCGGCGTCTTGGCGCTGGCGTTGCGTGGTATTCCCTTGTCGATTTCGGCTGGCGTCGGCTTCATCGCGTTGTCCGGTGTGGCCGTGCTCAACGGCCTGGTGATGATCAGCTTCATCCGCCACCTGCGCGAGCAAGGCCGCAGTCTGGATGTGGCGGTGCGCGAAGGCGCGCTTGGCCGCTTGCGACCGGTGCTGATGACTGCCTTGGTGGCATCGCTGGGCTTCGTGCCGATGGCCTTCAACGTAGGCGCGGGTTCGGAAGTGCAGCGGCCGCTGGCAACTGTCGTCATCGGTGGCATCGTCTCGTCCACGTTGCTGACCTTGCTGGTGTTGCCAGTGCTGTACCGCTGGCTGCACCGGAACGGAAAGTAGCGTCTGCTTGGCTTGAGGTTTTTGCTTTTGCTTTGGCTTTGGCTTTGGCTTTTGCTTTGGCTTGAAGCTCCTGCTTCGCTTAAAGCCCCTCTCCCGTTTACGGGAGAGGGGTTGGGGTGAGGGCAAGCTTTTCGTTGGTAAGGCCTCTGCCGAGCATGGCTCGGCACTACCGTTTCCGCCCCTCTCCCGTTCACGGGTTGAGAGGGGCAGCTCGCGAACCGCAGGTTCGTTGCCCATCGAACGCCCTTGCGCCAGCGCAAGGGCTGGGGCGCGGAGCGGGGGTTGGGGTGAGGGCAGCTTTTCGCTGGTAAAGCCCCTGCCGAGCATGGCTCGGCACTACCCCGGCCATTTCAGCGCGATAATCCAGCAGATCCATCCCCCCGGAACCCAAATGAGCGACTGCTGCGGCTGCGGCAGAACCCTGGAAGTCGAACGCATGCAGGCGCAACAGCGCCGCGTGCTGTACCAGGTGCTGGCGATCAACCTGATCACCTTCGTGATGATGATGCTCGCCGCCTGGCATAGCGGCTCGGCCTCATTGCTGTCCGGCAGCCTGGACAACCTCGGCGATGCACTCACTTACGCACTCAGCCTTGCCGTAGTCGGCGCCAGCCTCGCCGCCAAGGCGCGCGTGGCCATGCTCAAGGCGGTGTTCATCCTGTGCGCGGCAATCGCGGTCGCCGCCGGCATCGTCTGGAAGCTGGCCCATCCACATCTGCCCCTGTTCGAAAGCATGGGCATTGCCGCCCTGCTCAATCTCACCGCGAATCTGTTCTGCCTGCGCCTGCTGTGGCCATACCGGCAAGGTGACATCAACCTGGCCTCGGCCTGGGCCTGCTCATTGAATGACGTCTACGAGGGCGGCGCGGTAATCCTGGCCGCGTTGGCGGTCTGGGCCTTCGGCGCCGGCTGGCCGGATCTGCTGATCGCAGTGGCCTTGCTGGTGCTGTTCCTGCGCTCGGCAGGGAAGGTGGCGCGGGCAGCATGGCGGGAACTGCGTTCAGCCTGAATGGGCGAAAGGCCACCCGCATCGGCTTGGATTTGCAAGCAAGGTCGGGTCTGGGCATAATACGCGGCTCGCTGTGTCCGGAATTCTCCGGATCGGTGGCCGGGAACACGTCATCTGGTCATCCTCGTCAGCGTAACCCTTTGATTCCCATGACGCGTGGCGGGTAACCGCCGGGGCCGCCGTCTTCCTGGCTAAGGAAGTCATCAACATTACCGAGGTGCGCAATGTCCCGCGTATGCCAAGTTTCCGGCAAGGGAGTGCAGACGGGTAACAACGTCTCGCACGCCAACAACAAGACCCGTCGTCGTTTCCTGCCGAACCTGCACGAGCGCCGTTTCTGGGTTGCCAGCGAGAACCGCTGGATCAAGCTTCGTGTTTCCGCGCATGCACTGCGCACCATCGACAAGAACGGTATCGATTCCGTTCTGGCTGAGCTGCGTGCGCGCGGCGAAAAGGTCTGAGGAGTAAACGATCATGGCAGGCAAGCGCGATAAGGTCCGTATGATTTCCTCGGCCGGTACTGGCCACTTCTATACGACCGACAAGAACAAGAAGAACACCCCGGGGAAGATGGAATTCCTCAAGTACGATCCGGTTGTTCGCAAGCACGTGATGTACAAGGAAGGCAAGATCAAGTAATCCTCCAGGATTGTTTGAGCTGCTGTTCCAAGCAGAACCCGCCGAAAGGCGGGTTTTGTGTTTCAAGTCTGTGAAAAAGTTCCCGCCCTGCCAGCATGAATACATGCCCGTGCAGCATCAGTCGGGGGTACTGCATCGCCTACAATCGGGCAGATGAGTGTTATCGATACCCCTGCATTGTGTGATCTGGCCATCATTGGCGGTGGCGCCGCCGGCGTACTTGCCGCCATCGGTGTACTGCGTGGCGCAAGCCAGCCGCTGCGCCTGCTGGTGATCGAGCCGAACCTGCCGCTGGCCCGTGGCGTGGCCTATGCCACCACCCGCGAGGAGCACGTACTGAACGTGCCGACCGCCAAGATGAGTGGCTTTCCTGAACAACCCGAGGATTTCCTCGACTACCTGTGTGAAGTGCAGGCCTTTCCGGCGCTTTCGCGGGAACAGCTGGCCGGGCAGTTTGTGTCGCGCCGTCACTACGCCGACTACCTGCGCCAACGTCTGCAACAGGCAGTGGACGCCAGTCCTGCGCAATTGGAGATTCTGGCTGCGCGGGTACAGGCACTGCAGCCCAATGACGATGGCGTGTTGCTGACGCTGGATTCGGGCCGGCCGCTGCAGGCTGGGCGTGTGATCGTGGCGGTGGGCAATGCGCTGCGGCCGTTGCCGGCGCGCGGCGCCAGCAGTCTGGCCGACGGCAAGCGCGTAGAGGCCTGGGATTACGCAGCACTCGACAGCATTGCCGACAACGCCGACGTGGCGATCATTGGTTCCGGCCTGAGCATGGCTGATAGCGTGGCGACGCTGCAGGCCAGTGGTCATCGTGGCCGTATCCATGTGATGTCGCGGCATGCGTTGCTGCCGCTGCCGCATGCCAAGGGTGCGGCGGCCGACTACGACCCCGAACCCTTGCTGGCGATGAATCTGCGCCAGCGCATGCATGCGCTGCGATGTCACGCGGCCGAAGCAGCGACGCGTGATATTCCGTGGCAGAGCGTGATGGAGCGCATCCGTCCGCTGGGCCAGCGGCTATGGCAAACCTTGTCGTTCGATGACCAGCGCCGTTTTCTGCGCCACGTGGTGCGTTACTGGGACGTGCACCGCCACCGTATCGCTGCACCGCTGCATGCGCAGCTGCTGGAGCTGCAGCAAGCCGGTCGCCTGCAGCTGCACCGCGGTCGCCTGGAAACCGCCGTTGCCGAAGGTGCCTGCGTGCGCCTGAGCGCACAGGATCGTTGGCGTCAGCCGCTGCAGCTGGAAGTGCAATGCGTGGTCAATGCCACCGGCGTGGAGATGCGTGCACAGGCGATGCGCAATCCGCTGCTGCAGCAGTTGCTTGGCAGTGGCGTGGGCCGTGCCGGCCCGCATGGGATTGGTCTGGATACAGCGCCGGACGGCAGCTTGATTGATGCTGATGGCGTGGTTGAGCCGCGCGTACAGGTGCTGGGCAGTCTGCGCATCGGCAGCCTGTGGGAAAGCCTGGCGATTCCTGAGCTGCGGGGGCAGGCGGCAGCGGCGGCGGAACAAGCCCTGTAGGCGGGCTTGCGGTAGTGCCGAGCCATGCTCGGCAGAGGCCTAGCCGGTAAAGCGCCTGCCGAGCATGGCTCGGCACTACAGGGCCTTCCCGGCAGCCCCTGCAGGGCGGGGTTCAGTGTTGCAGGAAGCCTTGCTCCGCTTCCCGTAAAATGGCGGCATGGATGTCTCCCACTTGCTCGACGGGCTGAACGCAGCCCAGCGCGAGGCCGTTTCCGCGCCTCTTGGTCACCACCTGATTCTTGCCGGCGCCGGTTCCGGCAAGACGCGCGTGCTTATCCATCGCATCGCCTGGCTCACCGAAGTCTGTGGCGTGCCTGCGCACGGCATTTTCGCGGTCACCTTCACCAACAAGGCGGCCGGCGAAATGCGCCACCGCATCGACCTGCAGCTGAGCAAGGGCAGCCGCGGCATGTGGATCGGTACCTTCCACGGCCTGGCCCATCGCCTGCTGCGCCTGCACTGGGCCGATGCCAAGCTGCCCGAAGCCTTCCAGGTGATGGATTCGGACGATCAGCTGCGCATGATCAAGCGCGTGGTGCAGCAGCTTGAGTTGGATGACAGCAAGTACCCGCCCAAGCAGGTGATGTGGTGGATCAACACGCAGAAGGATGAAGGCCGCCGCCCACAGCACATCCAGCCCGAACCGCATGACCAGTGGGGCGAAACCCTGCGCCAGGCCTATGCGGCCTACCAGGAGCGCTGTGACCGTGCCGGTCTGGTCGACTTCGCCGAGCTGCTGTTGCGTGCGCATGAGCTACTGCGCGACAACCCGGCGCTGCTGGCGCATTACCGCGCCCGCTTCCGCGAGATCCTGGTCGACGAGTTCCAGGACACCAACGCCATCCAGTATGCCTTCGTGCGCGTGCTGGCCGGCGACAGCGCGCATGTGTTCGTGGTCGGTGACGATGACCAGGCCATCTATGGCTGGCGCGGTGCCAAGGTCGAGAACGTGCAGCGCTTCCTCAAGGATTTCCCGGGCGCGCAGACCATTCGCCTGGAGCAGAACTACCGTTCCACCGCCAATATCCTTGGCGCTGCCAATGCGGTGATCGCGCACAACCCGGACCGCATCGGCAAGGAGTTGTGGACCGATAGCGGCGACGGTGATCCGATCGACCTGTTCGCCGCCTACAACGAAATGGACGAGGCGCGTTACCTGGTCGAGCGTGCGCGGCAGTGGGTGCGCGATGGTGGCAGCTATGGCGATGTCGCTGTGCTCTATCGCAGCAACGCCCAGTCGCGTGCCTTCGAAGAAGCCCTGCTCAGTGAGCAGGTGCCGTACCGCGTATATGGAGGCATGCGCTTCTTCGAGCGTGCCGAAATCAAGGACGCGCTGGCTTACCTGCGCTTGATGACCAATCGCAACGACGATGCGGCGTTCGAGCGCGCGGTGAACACGCCGACGCGCGGTATCGGCGAGCGCACCCTGGACGAAGTGCGGCGTATTGCGCGGCAGCAGGCTATCCCGTTGTGGGAGGCCTCGATGTTGGCCACACAAGGCACTGACCTGACCTCGCGCGCGAAGAATGCGCTGACCGGTTTCATCAATCTGGTGAGCCAACTGACCGGCGAAACTGGCGAGATGGACCTGTCCGAGCGCATCGACCATGTACTGTCGCGTTCGGCATTGCGTGAGCACTGGGGCAAGGAAAGCCGCAACGCGCTGGATTCGGAATCGCGAACCGACAACCTCGACGAACTGATCTCGGTGGCCTCGCGCTTCGTGCGTCGCGAAGACGATATCGAAGAAGGCGCCGAGGATATGAGTGAGCTGGTCGCCTTCCTGTCCTATGCCTCGCTGGAGGCCGGCGAAGGCCAGGCACAGGCGGGCGAAGAGGGGGTGCAGCTGATGACGTTGCACTCGGCCAAGGGCCTGGAGTTCCCGCTGGTGTTCCTCGCTGGCATGGAAGAAGGCCTGTTCCCGAGCGCACGCTCGCTGGAAGAAAGCGGGCGTCTGGAAGAGGAGCGCCGTCTGGCTTATGTCGGCATCACCCGCGCGCGACAGAAGCTGGTGCTGGGCTATGCTGAATCACGCCGCATCCACGGTCAGGACAACTACAGCCTGCCGTCACGTTTCCTGCGCGAGATCCCGCGCGAGCTGCTCAACGAAGTGCGCCCCAAGGTGCAGGTCTCGCGCCCGGCCTCGCTTGGTGCAAGCCGGTCGATGGGTGGCCACGCCAACATCGAAAAGCCGCCGATCAAGCTAGGTGCGTTGGTCAATCATCCGAAGTTCGGCGAAGGCATGGTCACCGACTACGAAGGCAACGGTCAGCACGCACGCGTGCAGGTCGAGTTCGCCGACGCTGGCAGTAAGTGGCTGGTGATGGCGTATGCGAATCTGACGGTGATTTGATTGGTTGATGGGTGCCAAGGGTTTGCCGGTGCCCGTTGTCTGTGTGGAGAGCTGCCGAGCATGGCTCGGCACTACAGGTAGGCTGCTTGTGCTGGCCGTTGGGCGGACCACACTGGGAGGTATGGGTCAGCGCCTGATCGGCCCGGTTTGATCTTGCGCAAGGCATGGGGGCAACATCGGGTGTGCAATGGTGTCACCACCCCTTTCCTGCAAGGAGAACTGCCATGTACAAGCGCATCCTGATCGCCACCGACGGTTCCGAGCTTTCCGCCAAGGGCCTGGCCAAGGGTCTGGAGTTGGCCGCGCAGCTGGGCGCGCATGCCGACATCGTCACGGTTTCCGAGCCGTGGGCGGTGGGCATGTACGACGCCATGGGCTGGAGTGCCGGCTACGAGGCCAGCCCGGAGTACAAGAAGGACCGCGAGGAAGCCGCGCAGAAGATCCTGCAGCCGGCGCTGGCAGCCGCTCACGCGGCCGATGTGGCCGACGTGCAGACCCACCACGTGCTGGACCGCTACGCCGCCGACGGCATCATCGACACCGCCAAGGCCTGCAACAGCGACCTGGTGGTGATGACCTCGCACGGCCGCCGTGGCGTCACCCGGGTACTGCTGGGCAGCCAGACCTCCGAAGTGCTGGCGCGCAGCACGGTCCCGGTGCTGGTGATCCGCTGAGGGCTTTGCGCCCCCTCCCTTTCGCGCAGCGAAGGGGAGGGCTGGGGAGGGGTGCTTCTCGCCGTGGCCCCAAAGAAACCAGAACCCAGAATCAACAAAGCCCTCGAATCGAGGGCTTTGTCTTATCGGGTGAACGGGCGTGTTGGCCTTCAGGCTTGGTCGCCAAAAGCACCCCTCCCCAACCCTCCCCTGCGCTTCGCGCAAGGGAGGGGGTAGAAGATCACCAGCTATACAGCTTCCAATACACCGGCTTGGTGCCGTCCTTGTCGCTGTCCATGCGGCCGTCGCCATCGCGGTCGTACATGTAGAACGGGGCGCCACGGGCCGGGGTCACCTTGACCATGCGCAGGGTGCCGCCGACGCGGTATTCCTCGATGGTGTCGCCGTTGTCCATCGCCTTGCGCGTGACATCCGCGCCTTTGACATCTACCGGTGGCGAGCCAGCGCCGAGGGTGGCGCAGCCGGCCAGGGCCAGCAGGGGGATCAACAGCAAGGATTTCATGGAGTCACTTCCTTCGGTGGGAATGGGCCGATTATGCCTGTCCACATGCGGCAACGGTCCGCCGCGTAGAATCAGCGCATGAGCAGATTAGTCCTTATAGACGGTTCCAGTTACCTGTACCGCGCGTTCCACGCGCTCCCGCCACTGACCAACGCCAATGGCGAGCCGACCGGCGCGCTGTTTGGCGTGGTCAACATGCTGCGTTCCACGCTGAAAGAGAAGCCCGAGTACGTCGCCTTCGTGGTCGATGCGCCGGGCAAGACCTTCCGCGACGACATGTATGCCGAGTACAAGGCCAACCGTCCGCCGATGCCCGACGACCTGCGCTCGCAGGTGCAGCCGATGTGCGACATCGTGCAGGCGCTGGGCATCGACATCCTGCGCGTTGACGGCGTGGAAGCCGATGACGTGATCGGTACGCTGGCGCTGGCCGCCGCTGCGGATGGACTGGAGGTCACCATCTCCACCGGCGACAAGGATTTTGCCCAGCTGGTGCGTCCGGGCGTGGCGCTGGTCAATACCATGACCGGCAGTCGCACCGATTCGGACGCGGCAGTGATGGAAAAATTCGGCGTGCATGCCGAGCAGATCGTCGACTACCTCGCCTTGATGGGCGACACCGTCGACAACGTGCCGGGCGTGGAGAAGTGCGGCCCCAAGACCGCCGCCAAGTGGCTGGCCGAGTACAACGATCTCGATGGTGTGATCGCCGCCGCCCCGAGCATGAAGGGCAAGATCGGCGAGAACCTGCGCGCTGCGCTGCCGCGCCTGCCCTTGAACCGCGATCTGGTCACCATCCGCACCGATGTGCCGCTGGAACAGGGGCCGCGCGACCTGCAGCTGCGCGAGCAGGACGTGGAGTCACTGCGCGGCCTGTACGCGCGCTACGGCTTCACCCAGGCGTTGCGTGAGCTGGGCGAGGTTGCCGCGCCGGACGTCGCTGCCGACAGCAAGCCCAGCCTGCGCGGCACTGCCGCCGGTTACGCCAAGGCAGCAGATAGTGAGCCGGTTGTTGGCCTTGATCCTGCGATGGCGGAAAAGGGTGAATACGAAACGGTATTCACCACCGAACAATTGCAGGCTTGGGTGGAACGTCTGCAGGCTGCCGACGAATTCGCCTTCGATACCGAAACCGACGCGCTGGACGCGATGCGTGCCAACCTGGTCGGCATCAGCCTGGCGGTAGAGGTCGGCAAGGGTGCGTATATCCCGGTCGGCCATATCTATCCGGGTGCGCCGGCGCAGCTGCCGATGCAGCAGGTGCTGGATGCGCTCAAGCCGCTGCTGGAAGACGCTGGCAAGAAGAAGCTCGGCCAGCACGGCAAGTACGACATCCATGTGCTGCGCCGCCACGGCATCGAGGTGCAGGGCTACGCCGACGACACCATGCTGGAAAGCTTCGTGCTCAATTCCACGGCGACCCGCCACGACATGGACTCGCTGGCGCAGCGTTATCTTGGCTATACCACCACCAAGTTCGAGGAGGTGGCGGGCAAGGGTGCAAAGCAGATTTCATTCGCCCAGGTCGGCATCGACGAGGCCGGCGCCTACGCCGCCGAGGACGCTGACATCACCTTGCGCCTGCACCGCGTGCTTGGCCCGCAGCTGGCGGCGGTGCCGTCGTTGGAAAGCGTGTATCGCGATATCGAAATGCCGCTGGTGCCGGTGCTTGCGCGCATCGAAGCCAACGGCGTGCGCATCGATGCGGCCGAACTGAAGCGGCAGAGCAACGATCTGTCCGCACGCATGTTGGCCGCGCAGCAGAAGGCCACCGAACTGGCGGGCCACACATTCAACCTGGATTCGCCGAAACAGCTGCAGGCCGTGCTGTTCGACGAACTTGGACTGCCCGCGCTGGTGAAAACGCCCAAGGGCCAGCCCAGCACCAACGAAGAAGCGCTGGAGGCGATTGCCGAGCAGCACGAGTTGCCGCGCGTCATCCTCGAGTATCGCGGGCTGACCAAACTGCGCAGCACCTATACCGACAAGCTGCCGGAGATGGTCAACCCGGATACCGGGCGCGTGCACACCAGCTATCACCAGTCGGGTGCTGCGACCGGGCGTTTGTCGTCCTCCGACCCCAACCTGCAAAACATCCCGGTGCGCACCGAGGATGGCCGTCGCATCCGCCAGGCCTTTGTCGCACCGCCGGGACGCAAGCTGATGGCCTGCGATTACTCGCAGATCGAGCTGCGGATCATGGCGCACCTGTCGGAAGATCCGGGTCTGGTGCGTGCGTTCGAACAAGGTGCCGACGTGCACCGCGCCACCGCTGCCGAAGTATTCGGTCGCGCGCTGGACGACGTTACGCCGAACGAACGTCGCGCAGCCAAGGCGATCAACTTCGGCCTGATGTACGGCATGAGCGCGTTTGGCCTGGCCAAGAACCTGGGCATCGACCGTGGCCAGGCGCAGGATTATGTGGCGCTGTATTTCAGCCGCTATCCCGCGGTACGCGACTTCATGGAGCGCATGCGCGTGCAGGCACGTGAGCAGGGTTATGTGGAGACCCTGTTCGGTCGCCGCCTGTACTTGAACGACATCAACGCCCGCAACCAGGGCCTGCGTGCCGGCGCCGAGCGTGCCGCCATCAATGCACCGATGCAGGGCACCGCGGCGGACATCATCAAACGCGCGATGGTCAGCGTGGACGGTTGGCTGCAGGGGCACAGCGACAAGGCCAAGATGATCCTGCAGGTGCACGATGAACTGGTATTCGAGGCGGACATCGCATTCATCGACACCTTGCGTGCCGAAGTTGAGCAACGGATGGCAGCGGCCGCAAGCCTGCGTGTTCCGCTGGTGGTGGACACCGGAATAGGGGAAAACTGGGACGAAGCGCATTAGTTTTCCAGTTTCTTAACTGAAAAGTTTTAGTAAATGAAACAATGCGTCGCGTTACATCGCATTTAGAAAATGCCGGTGTTTTTTTCAGATGAATCTGTCCTTAATTATTTTGGAGGAGGGGCAGAATCTTCACGAACCATCAAGGTTGAGAGTGCTCATATAGTCCGCGACAGACGCAACGTCTGTCGCGGATCTCTCCCATCCCCTGGAGCAGATCTCGGAGCGGGGATTCCTCCCCAAATGCCCGCTCCCCGGCCCCGTCGACCCCCCCCTGGTCGGCGGGGCTTCTTTTTTGTATCACTTGAAACCATTTCGACGAGATCGCGCTCCTCCCGAGTTTCTCGCACCATCTTTATCCGCACTGGCCGAGGATGAGGTCATCAAGTGATGGAGGGGAGTCATGTCCGACCTGTTCGCACTGGCGATGCCGTGGTGGGAGTTCATCCTGCGCGCGGTGATTGTCTATGTCGTGGTGCTGGTGATGGTGCGGGTTGCGGGCAAGCGCACGTTGGGCCAGTTCACCCCGTTCGACATGTTGTTGCTGGTGTTGTTGGGCAATGCCGTGCAGAACGCATTGCTCGGGCCGGACACGTCGTTGGGCGGTGGCTTGCTGCTGGCGTTGACACTGATCAGCTTGAACTACTTCGTGGGCTGGATCACCACCCGTAGCCCGGCCGTGGAACGGATGATTGAAGGCGAGCCGGTGGTGCTCGCGCGGCATGGCCATGTGCTGCAAAAGGTGCTGCAGCGCGAGCTGGTAAGCAAGGCTGATTTCGCCAAGGCGATGCGCGATGCCGGTTGCGATGATGTGGATGAAGTCGACCTGGCACTGCTGGAAACCAACGGCCACATCACCATCATCCTCAAGAAGGACAAAATGTAGTGCCGAGCCATGCTCGGCATGAGGCGTTACCCGGAATCCAGGCTTGTAGGAGCGGCGTCAGCCGCGAAGCTCGTGATACATCCGATTGCAGGCATCGCTGCAATTTCATTGCTGTTGGCTTCGCGGCTGACGCCGCTCCCACAATTGTGAGGTTGTTGGTAAAGCCCCTGCCGAGCATGGCTCGGCACTACAGCCAATCGCGCGGGACCAGGTATTCGGCCAGACGCGCTTCGTCGCTGCCGGTGTCGGGGGTATAGCCGTATTCCCAGCGCACGCGCGGTGGCAGGCTCATCAGGATGCTCTCGCTGCGGCCGCCGCTTTGCAGGCCGAACAGGGTGCCGCGGTCGTAGACCAGATTGAACTCGACGTAGCGGCCGCGTCGGTACAGCTGGAACTCGCGCTCGCGCTCGCCATATGGCGTGTCCTTGCGGCGTTCGACGATGGGCAGGTAGGCATCGAGGAAGCCGTCGCCAACCGCCTGCAGGTAACTGAAGTCGGTTTCGAAGTCGCCGTGCAGGTCGTCGAAGAACAGGCCGCCTACGCCGCGCGTTTCATTGCGGTGCTTGAGGAAGAAATATTCATCGCACCAGCGCTTGTGCGCGGCGTAGCGGTCAGCGCCGTAGGGCGCGCACAGCTCACGGGCAACCGTGTGCCAATGCTGCACGTCTTCGTCGAACGGGTAGAACGGAGTCAGGTCGAAGCCGCCGCCGAACCAGGCTGCCACCGTCTTGCCATCCAGCTCGGCCTGGAAGTAGCGCACGTTGGCGTGGGTGGTCGGCAGGTAGGGGTTGCTGGGGTGGAACACCAGCGACACGCCACAGGCGCGCCAGGACGCTCCTGCGAGCTCCGGGCGGTTGGCGGAGGCCGAGGGTGGCAGACGCGTGCCGGCGACGTCGGAGAAGCCGATGCCGGCCTGCTCGAACACCGCGCCATCGCGCAGGATGCGGGTGCGGCCACCGCCGCCTTCGGCGCGCTGCCAGCGGTCTTCGTTGAAACGGGCCTGGCCGTCGGCCTGCTCGATGGCGGCGCAGATGCGGTCCTGCAGGCCGGTCAGATAGTCGCGTACGCGGTCGAATTCGTTCATGTGCGTACTGTAGCGCAGGCTGCTGCTGCGGCCTGCGCCTTAAAGCTTACTTGCGCAGCGATTTGCCCTTGCTTGGGATCGCCGGCGCGTCGGCGTCTTGTTCGCTGTCGAGGTCTTCGGCGGCACGCATCAACTGCGCGCCCAGGCCAAGCATTGCCCAGTTGCTGGTCTCGTAGACATCGCAGGCCACATGCGTGCCCTTGCCGTCGCGCTTGCAGATCGACAACAGCTTGCCCGGGATGTCTTCATCACCGGTGTTCTCGTAGACGCTGCGCAGATTCTCGCAGCCAACGCGGACGCCGGCCTGGCACAGCTTCTGGTAAGCCGGCGCGGCGGCCTGCCAGTCGCCGGCCAGCGCATGGCGGTGGCCAAGGGTATTGCAGCCCTGCAGCTTGCCGCTGTCGCAGCAGGCCTGCGGATCACTGCCCAGTGGGCAGTCCTGCGGCAGCGGCAGTTCGACGAATACCTTGGGCGTGCTGCACTGGTTGCTGCCGCCAGTGCGCTGGTAGACGGCATAGCGGTTCCAGCTGTCGATGCCGAGCAGGCCGCCGTTGCGCAGTGGCTTGAGCACGAAGTCGCCACCCTTGTCGTGGCGGATATGGATGGCGCCGTCCTGCAGGCGTGCGCGCAGCTCGCTGCCCATGCCCATCGTGACCAGGCCATCGTTGCCGAAACCGAGCTCGTCCATCAGCCCGGTGCTGGCCTTGTAGTCGCCGCAGGGCAGGCTGCTGGCGGGGCCAACATCAAGATCGGCAGCGCCCAGTGCAGCCAGGCCTTGAGCGCGCTTGCAGGTCATCTCGTCGGCACCAGCCTTGCAGGCCAGCTGCAGGGCGTCGCGCGCGGGCAGGTAGCGCCCGGCATCCCAGTGCGCATCGGCGACTTCGCTGCAGAAGCCTGCGTCCGGATGGCTGCGGCACAGTTGCAGCAGTTCATTCAAACGCGGCTCGGGCAGGACCGCGGTGTTGCTGCTCAAGGCGCCGGCCAGCGCCTTGGCCATGGCGATGCCGAGGACTTCCTTGGCCGCGGCCAGGCATGCCGCTTCGTTGTACTGCGGGGTGCCTTCCTTGCAGACCTCAGGCTCTTCCAGATCCGGGTCCGGCGTTGTTGCCTGTTGTGCAGCCTGGGCTTCATCACGGTAGCTGGACAGCAGGCGTTCGCAGGCGAAGGGCAGGTCTTCCTGGCACCACTGGCGCAGCTGCTGCGGCGTTGCCGAGCTGGCGTTCTCGATGCAGCCGTCGATATCGGCACGACAGCTGTTCGCCGCCGGCGTGGGCGCGGTCTTGCAGCTGCTGCTTGAATCAAGCACGTAGTCGCCGAGGCTGCCGGTGATGCGCTTGCCGTCGCGGCTGAGGCTGTATTCGGTGCTGAAGCCATTGGATACGTCGGCGGCGTGCAGGGTGTTGCCCTGCTGGCGGATCACGTACTGGGTGGGAGCCAAGCCTTCATAGCGCATCGACGCCTGGCTGTTGCTTTCAATCACGAAGCGGGCCGAGCCCTCTTCTGCGGTATAGCTGCCACAGCTCAGGGTGGCGGCAGTGGCCGGCAGCGCGCTCAGCGCGAGCAGGCCGCCGGCGAGGGCGGAGAGGTAACGTGGGAGGGACATGCAAACTCCAGGGGAATCAACGAAACAGGGCGCGAACATCAGGGTGACGCAGCTTGATCACCAGCCACGCATGCAGCCCCGCCAGTGCCAAGGCGGCAATGCCGCCGGTGATCAGCGAAGTCCACAGGCCAACGCGCAGTTGCACGCGCATTTCCAGGCCTTGTGGCGAATTGAGGAAGTCGGCAGGCACCATTGCCTGCATGGCGTCAAACATGCCGTGTATAAGTGGGATGGAGGCGAAGTTGGCCAAGGCCACCAAGACCAGAAAGACGATGAAGCCGATCCGGCCCCATTCGCGGTGCTTGAGCAAGGCCCACGACACTGCCAGAAATGCGATCGACAGCAGCAGGCCGAGCACGCTCAGCGAGAGTGCGTGCTCACCGAGCCAGCGCATGCCTGGCGTTATCGGCAGGCCTTCGTTCTGCATGACGCCAAGGATGTCCAGGCGACCCATCAGGGCCACTGCCAGCAGTTGCAGCAGGCTCCAGACAATGGCCAACGCAGCCATTACCAGCGAGAGTTTGGCGGTGACGGCGATGAAAGAGGCTGCTGCGGAGGGCATGGCCTGAGTAGGCGGGAGCTGGGGTGGATTCACGATGGCTCGCTACAGGTGTGTAGATGGAACAATGCTGGGATCAGCCAGCTTTCGCAGCGGGGAAGAGCGCGGCATACGCTGCAGGCAATACATGCAGCGCACTCAGTGGTGCCAGCTTTACGCCGTGCGGTGGCTGTAGCGGAATCCAGCTCAGCTCGGCGATTTCAGCCTGAACCTGTGGTGTGCCGGTGATGCTTACCAGGAAGGACTCGCTCTGCACACGGCGGCCGGGTTCGTTGACCGCGATATCTTCGAAGCTGCCAAGTGCTACTGCTTTACGGCTGTCGATCTGCACGCTTAGTTCTTCGTGCAGTTCGCGTGCCAGGGTCTGCAGTGCATCCTCGCCGGGTTCGCGCTTGCCGCCGGGCTGGATGAAGGTATCCGAGCCATGTTTGCGCACGACCAGCACGCGTTGCTGCGGATCGAGGATGACGGCGGTGACGATGCGGATGGGGTCTTCGGTGATGGGCATGTGCTTCCAGCGGGTAGGGCTCCGTGGAGGGAATGGTACTGGAGGCTTGGCTGATGGTGGGGTGCTGCGTAGGCAGGAGCGGGATCAAGATCAAGATCAAGAGCACCCCTCCCCAGCCCTCCCCTGCGCGTTGCGCAAGGGCGGGGGCAAGCCTCACCCACAAACAACAAGGGCGCCTCGCGGCGCCCTTGTTGATGCTTACTTCAGTTCCTGTTCGAACAACTTGAGGATGCGCTTGTACTGGTCCAGCCAGGAATCGGCACGCGTATAGCTGTGACGCTCCAGCGGGTAGGGCGCGATCGACCAGTTGTCCTTGTGCAGCTCGATCAACTTCTGGGTCATGTTGACCGAGTCCTGGAAGAACACGTTGTCATCCATCATGCCGTGCGCGATCAGCAGGTTGTCCTGCAGGCCTTCGGCATATTCGATCGGCGAGGAGATGCGGTAAGCCTCCGGGTCGATGTCCGGGGTGTTGAGGATGTTGGCGGTATAGGCGTGGTTGTACTGGTGCCAATCACCAACCGGGCGCAACGCCGCACCAGCCTTGAACGTACCCGGCGAGCGGAACAGCGCCATATAGGTCATGAAGCCGCCGTAGGAGCCGCCGTAGATGCCGGCATGGGCGCGGTCACCCTGCTTGGTTTCCACCAGCCAATCCAAGCCGTCCAGATAGTCATTCAACTCCGGATGGCCCATGTTGCGGTAGATGGCGGTGCGCCAATTGCGGCCATAGCCTTCGCTGCCGCGGTAGTCCATGTCCAGCACGATGTAACCCTTCTGCACCAGCAGGTTGTGGAACATCTGCTCGCGGAAGTAGGTGGGATAACGCGCATGCACGTTCTGCAGGTAGCCGGCACCGTGCACGAACATGGCGATCGGGTATTGCTTGCCCGGTTCAAGCTTTTCCGGGCCGTAGTACTTGGCCCAGACATGGCCGGCGCCGTGCTTGGATGGCACCTGCACCATCTGTGGCTGCACCCACTCGCGGGCCTTGAACTCGGCGCTGCGGGTGTCGGTCAGCTTGCGTGCTTCGCCACCGCTGACCGGCAGCACCGCGACCTGGGCCGGCAGGTAGGCCGCGGAGTAGCGCACCAGCAGCTGCTGGCCATCCGGCGACAGGCTGAAATCTTCCACGCCATCCAGCGCGGTCACTTCCCGTACGGCACCGCCGTTGGCGTTGACGTTGCAGACTTCGTAATCGCCCGGCCACTTCTGGTTGCAGACGAAGTAGAAACTGTTGCCGTCGGCGCTGACCACCGGCGCCGAGGTTTCCCAATTGCCGGACGTGATCGCCTTGGGCTTGCTGCTGCCGGTCTGCGTATACAGGTGCGAGTAGCCGGATTCCTCGGACAGCAGCCACAGGGTGCGGCCGTCCGGCATCCAGCCGTAATCATTGAAACCCCAGTTGATCCAGCCGCCGTCGGTCAGGCGGTGACGGCTTTCCAGGCGTGGGCTGGTGGCACTGGTGGTGGCGATCCAGCGGTCCTTGTTGTCGTTGGCGCGCAGCATCAGTGCAGCCTGGCTGCCGTCGGTATTCCAGCGGATGCCGCCGCCCATGAAGTCGCTCATCAGTTCCAGCGGACGATTGCCCTTCAGCGCGTCCTTGCCCGCCTTGCGGCGCAGCTCGGCCAGCGGATCGGTAGCGATGCCGGGCAGGTTGTCCAGCGACAGCGGCTCGACCTTGCCGGTGGCGGCATCGGCCAACCAGAACGCGTGCGGTTCGGGATTGTTGCGGCCAACGCGGGTGCGGGTGTCTTCAGCTTCCTCGTAACCGGACTCGGTCACGTACAGCGGCATCTTGCCGCCGCGGCCTTCGTCGTAGCCTTTGGGCTTGGTCACTACGATCAGGTGGCGGGCATCGGGTGACAGCGAGCTGTCGACGATCTCGACATCGGCGCCGAGGAAAATCGGTGCCGGTGCGCGGGTCGGGTCAGCCTGGCGCCAACGCTCGCCCTGCTCGCGCAGTTCCTCGCGCTGGGCGCGATCAGTACGCAGCGTGGACAGGGTGCGCATCTGCTGGTCGCGCAGCACGTCGGCCTTGGGCGCGTCGGCCGGGTTCTTGTCGGCCTTCAGCTGGGCGACCTGGCTGGTGATGTTGTTGCGCGGATTCCAGTGGAACCAGTTGTTGCCCACTTCCCAGATCACGCCGCCATCGCTGGCGAAATTGACGCCGCTGGCGCGCTCGTTGCTGCGGGTCAGCTGGGTCAACGCACCGCTGCGCAGGTCGCGCACGAACACGTCGCCATTGCGGACGAAGGCCATGCGCTGGCGGCTGCTGTCATAGACGCGGTCGGCGGCATCGAGGGTGCCGCGCTGGTCATCGGCGACCTGCTGGGCGACGCCGCCGGCCAGCGGCAGACGGAAGCTGTCGCGCACCGCGCTGCCCTGGCGCTTGAGCGTGTATTCGACCTGCTGGCCGTTCCACGACCACCAGGCCGATTCCACCGGCGGCCCGATCCAGTCCGGGTTGGCCATTGCCTGCTCGATGGTGATCGGCGTGGGCGCGGCATGGGCGTTGCCGAAAGCGGTCAACAACAGCAGGGACAGGGGCAGCAGCTTGGGCATCATTCGGCACCGGTGAAAGAGAACCGGGCAAGGGTAGCAGCCGCCAACTGCGCGGGGCTGGGCCACAGGTCATGGAGGCAGGGTTCGGCGGCTGAGCTGCCGGAATCGGCAATGTTTTGGCCCCGTGCGTGATTCAAGGGTAGTGGGGGGGCCCGGGGGGGCGCGGGGGGTGGGGGGGCACGGCCGCGCGCCCCCGGAGCGCGACAGACAGCCGCGCC